>DASXCO010000106.1 GCA_036491125.1 Acidimicrobiales bacterium
GGAGTCCGAGGTCGGGGCCGAGGAGGAGCACAGCCGGCCCGAGGCGATGCACCAGGCGGCCTTCATGGGGGTCGTCCTCGAGCTGCCGAACATCCATCCCTCGGTCGTGCTGCAGGAGATCGACCCGCCCATGAGGGAGCTGCGGGTCACGATCGCCCAGCCCGAGGGCGTCGCCATCGCCTACGCCTGGCGAGGCATCGCCACGCCGCGACCCCTCACCCATGACCTGCTCACCACCATCCTCCAGCGCTTCGACCTCCAGGTCGACGCGGCGCGGATCATCGGGGTGGACGGACCGGTCTTCCATGCCGAGCTCGCCCTCTCGGGCCCTACCGGATCACAGACGGTGGCGTGCCGACCGTCGGACGCGCTCGCCCTTGCCCTGCGCCAGCCGCTGCCGGTCCCGATCATGGTGGCCGAGGAGGTCCTGGTGACGGCCGGCCGCATCCCCGGCGCCTGAGCTGTACTGCTGGCGGCCTCGCCGCCCCGGGCGGGCCCCAACCAGGCCGACGGCCGAGCCAGCGCCCGCTGCTCAGCCGGCGGCCACTGCCACCCGGTCGGCGCTCGGCGGGACGGCCTGCTGGACGTTCTCGTCCGAGACCCGGACCACCAGCGCAATCAACACGTAGTTGGCGAGAAGCGAGGACCCCCCGTAGGCGACGAAGGGCAGGGTCACGCCTGTGAGGGGCAGCAACCGCACCACCCCCGCCATGATGAAGAAGGCCTGGAACCCGATGGCGGCGGCGATGCCGGCGACCAGCAGCTTGGCGAACTCGGACCTCGCCACGAGGGCGGTCCGGAGGGTCGCCCCGACCAGGAGGAGGAAGGCCATGACGATCCCCACCGTGCCCAGGAGCCCGGTCTCTTCGCCGATGGCAGCGAAGATGAAGTCGCTGGTGGCGATCGGTATGAGCCCAGGATGACCGAGCCCGAGCCCGGACCCGGCGAGCCCGCCGGAGCCGAGCGCGTACTGGCCCTGCACCACCTGATAGCCGATCCCGTTGGCGACCTTCCAGGGGTCGAGCCACACGGTGATGCGGTCGTTGACCTGACCGAAGAGGTGGGAGGCCACGAAAGCGCCGACGACGAAGAGGATCGCCCCCACCACCAAGTAGGTGGTCCGGCCGGTAGTCATCCACAGCATCGAGATGAACAGGACGAAGATGAGGAGCGAGAACCCCACGGAGCGCTCGGCCGTCATCACGAGCATGGCGAACCCCCACGCCACGAGGACAGGGCCGAAGGGTCGGGGATCGGTGAACAGACGGTTGCCGATCCGAACGGTGGGAAGGGTGAGGATCTCCCGCTTCTCCACGAAATACGACGCGAAGAAGATGATGAGGGCGATCTTGGCCAGCTCGACGGGCTGGAAGGTCACCGGCCCGAGCCGAACCCACAGCCGGGCGCCGTTGATGTTCTGACCGAGCTTGGGAGCGAGCGGCACGAGGAGAAGGGCCAACCCCGCGAATGCCACCAGGTACCGGTAGCGGGCGAGGTCTCTCGAGTGGCGTATCACGACCAGGGTGAGCACGTACACGCCGACGCCGAGACCGGTCCACACGGCCTGCAGCCCGGCAAGCTTGTAGTCGAGGCGGGCAATGACGACATAGCCGAAGCCGTTGAGCAGGGCGGCGATCGGAAGGATCACCGGCGTGGCGTCAGGCACCATCCACCGATTCGCCAGGTGGGCGATCAGGGCCAACCCGAAGATGACCCCAAGGAAAGGGCCCACGTTGGCGGGTATCGAGGCGGTCTTGCCCAACGAGGCCAGCACGTAGGCGAACCCGACGACCATGCTGCTCAGGATCAAAAGGCCCAGCTCGGTCCGCCGCCTGGACGTAACCGCACGGCGTCTCGGTCTCACCGGCAGGGAATCCTACTGCTCGAACCAGGACGCCCTGGAGCGGCGCTCGCTCGAACGGACACGGCTGTCAGCGCCATGGGCCGGGCTAACCTTGGGCCATGGCGGTGAACACCGGCCACATCCTTTCAGGAGGGGACGAGGAGCCGGTCGCCGGGGAGGCTCTGGATCCTCGCCAGCCCGCCGTCCGTTACCTGAACCGCGAGCTGTCGGAGCTCGACTTCAACGCCCGTCTGCTGGACCTGGCGGAGGGCGCTGACGTCCCGCTCCTCGAGCGCGTCAAGTTCCTCGCCATCTTCAGCGAGCGGCTCGACGAGTTCTTCCAGGTGCGCGTGGCCGGCCTCAAGGATCAGGTGGCCGCGGGGCTCGTGTCACAATCACCCGACGGCCGCAGCCCGGTCGAGCAGCTGCAGGCCATTCGTCCGAAGCTGGAGCAGATGGTCGCCCGCCAGAGCGACATTTTCCTGGGACAGATCGCGCCCTCGCTGGACGAGACCGGGCTCCACCTGTGCAGCTGGGACAGGCTGGACGACGATGACCGCAAGCACCTCGACGAGGTCTTCGAGGGGCTGGTCTTTCCGGTCCTGACCCCGCTGGCGGTCGACCCTGGGCACCCGTTCCCCTACATCTCGAACCTCTCGCTCAACCTCGCGGTGATGGTGACCGATCCCGTCACGCGCGACCAGCGCTTCGCCCGCGTCAAGGTGCCGCCGTTGCTACCCCGGTTCCTCGTCCTGCCGGGCGGGGATCGATTCGTGGCCCTGGAGGAGGTGATCGCCGCCCACCTCGATGCGCTGTTTCCGGACATGGAGATCGGGGCCCACTACCCCTTCCGGGTGACCCGCAACGCGGATCTCACGCTCGAGGAAGGCGAGGCCGACGACCTGCTCGTTGCCGTGGAGATGGAGCTCCGGCGACGGCGCTTCGGGCGGGCGGTACGACTCGAGATCGATGCTGCCGCCGGTGCCGAGGTGGCCGAGCTGCTGGCTCGGGAGCTCGAGATCGGCCCCCACGACGTGTACCGCGTCGAGGGACCACTCGGCCTGGAGGGCCTGTGGGCGGTGCACGCCCTCGAGCGGCCCGACCTGCACGACCCGCCGTGGGCACCCATGACCCAGCCCCGGTTGGCGACGGCGGGGGACGAAGCCGTCGACCTGTTCGCCGTGATCCGAGAGCGCGACGTGCTCGTCCATCACCCGTACGACTCGTTCGCCACGTCCGTCGAGGCTTTCATCGCCCAGGCCGCCGACGACCCGCACGTGCTCGCCATCAAGCAGACGCTGTATCGGACATCGGGCGACAGCCCGATCGTGCACGGTCTCATCCGAGCGGCCGAGCGGGGAAAGCAAGTGGCGGCGCTGGTGGAGCTCAAAGCCCGTTTCGACGAACAGGCCAACATCGCCTGGGCGAAGGCACTGGAAGAGGCGGGTGTTCACGTCGTCTATGGCCTGGTCGGGCTCAAGACGCACTCCAAGACCGCGCTCGTCGTGCGCCAGGAGGAAGACGGCGTCGTCCGCAGGTACTGCCACGTCGGCACCGGCAACTACAACTCGAAGACCGCCCGTCTGTACGAGGACGTCGGGGTGCTGTCGGCCGATCCGGCCCTGGGGGCCGACCTGACCGACCTGTTCAACTTCCTGACCGGCTACAGCCGGCGGTCGACGTACCGCCGGCTGATCCTGGCGCCGGTGGCCATGCGGTCGCGGATCATCGAGCTGATCGAGGCCGAGGCGGCTGCGGGACCCGCCGGGCGGATCGTCATCAAGGTGAATGGCCTCGACGATCCGGCGATCATCGACGCGCTCTACGCGGCGTCCACCGCCGGCGTGCCCATCGATCTCGTCATCCGGGCCATCTGCTGTCTGCGCCCGGGCGTGCCCGGGCTGTCGGAGACCATACGGGTCCGATCGATCGTGGGCCGCTTCCTCGAGCATTCGCGGATCTTCAGCTTCGGCGGAGTCGGAGACCGCCCCGAAGTGATGCTCATCGGCTCGGCCGACCTCCGCCGGCGCAACCTCGACCGGCGGATCGAGGCCACCGTTCCCGTTGTCGACCCCGAGCTTCGGGGCCGGCTCCGGGAGGTGCTGGACCTGCTCCTGGCCGACGACACCCAGGCGTGGACGCTGGGTCGGGACGGCTGCTGGTCGAGGGTCCCGACCGAGGTGGGGATCAGCACCCAACGGCGCCTCATGGAGGCGGCCCGCGAGCGGGCCCAACGGCGGAGGGAACCGGACCACCTGGCATCGGTGCCCCGGACGTAGGCGTCCATGGGGATCGAGCGGGAGATCAAGCTGGCGGCGCCGCCGCATTTCGAGCTCCCCGACCTCACTGATGCGATCCCGGACGCGGTAGTGACCGCCATGCCGTCCCGTCGATTGCGCGCCACCTATTGGGACACACCGGACCTGCGACTGGCCCGGTCCGGCGTCAGCCTGCGGTACCGGGTCGAGGAGGGCGAGGACAGCAGCGGGGGGCGGTGGACGCTGAAGTTGCCAGGCGAGTCCCGTACCTCGGCCCTCTCTCGCCGAGAGCTCGACTTCGAGGGCAGCCCAGGATCGGTGCCGCCGGAGACAGCGAGGCTGGTCCGCGCCTACGTCCGCAGCTCGACGCTGGGGCGCGTGGCCCGCCTCGACAGTCGGCGGGCGCGACTCGAGGTGGCCGAAATGTCTGGCCGTCCGCTGGCGGAGGTGGACGACGACGTCGTCTCGGTGATGGACGGCCGCCGCGTTCTGGCTCGATTCCGTGAGGTCGAGGTCGAGCTGGCACCCGACGCCCCCGACTGGATCGCCGACGAGGTGGCCAAACGCCTGCGTGAGGCGGGCGCGGACGACCCTGTCCCGCTCCCCAAGGTCGTGCGGGCCCTCGGTCCCCAGGCTCAGGCGCCTTCCGACTCCCATGTCGACCCTCCGACCGAGGGCGCGCGCGCGACGGAGATGGTGCAGGCTGCGCTGGCGTCGGGTGTGACCCGGTTGATCACCCATGATCCGGGCGTGCGCCTCGATGAGGATCCGGAGGAGGTCCACCAGGCTCGGGTGGCGACAAGGCGTCTACGTTCCGATCTGCGGACATTCCAGAGCCTCGTCGACCCGGAGTGGGCCGAGGGATTGCGTCGGGAGCTCGGGTGGCTGGCCTCGCCGCTGGGAGAGGTTCGTGACGCCGACGTGCTCCTCGATCGGCTCCGGAGCGAGACGGACCGCATGCCGGCCCAGGACCGTCCGGCGGTCGGCGTCCTGGTCGACCAGTTGGTGTCGTCTCGAGCCAAATCCCTGCAGACGTTGTTCGAGGCGCTCGACAGCAAACGGTACGTCGCTCTTCTCGATGCCCTTGTCGGCGGCATCGCCGAGCCCCGGCTCACGCCGGCCGCCGAGCAGCCGGCCGAGGAGGTGGCGTCGACCCTGGTCGGCAAGGCGTGGCGCAAGCTGCGCCGGTCGGTCTCGGATCTCGGGCTCGAGCCCGAGGACACCCAGCTCCACCAGGTTCGCATCAAGGCCAAGCGCTGCCGGTATGCGGCCGAGGCCGTGATCGGCATCGAGGGCCGCCCGGCCAAGCGGTTCGCCAGCGCCGTCGCCGGCCTGCAGGACGTGCTCGGTCGGCTTCAGGACGCGGTGGTGGCCGCCGCCTGGCTGCGCAAAGCCATCACCCAGGACACGTCCACCGACCAGGCCGTCGCCATCGGCGAGCTGCTCGGCTTCGCCACGGTGGCCGCCGAGGAGTCGCGCCATGGGTGGCCCGAGGCGTGGAAGGGAGCCCGGCGCAAGTCGCTGCGATCGTGGCTGACCTGAGCGGCTGGCCGGGGAGGCCGGCCGAGGAGACCGCCGGCCCGGGAGGCCGGCCCGAGGAGACCGCCGGCCCGGGAGGCCGGCCCGAGGAGACAGCCGACGAGCCGGTCGTTCATGCAGCCGGCGGGGTCGTGTGGCGGCAGGGCGAGCGCAATGGGATCGAAGTCGTGCTCGTGCACCGACCGCGCTATGACGACTGGTCGCTCCCGAAGGGCAAGCTCGACGCCGGTGAGGACCACGCCGCCGCCGCCCGGCGCGAGGTCGAAGAGGAGACGGGCCTCACGTGCGAGCTGGAGGAGGCCCTGCCGGAGAACCGGTATCGCGACCGGCGGGGCCGGCTGAAAATCGTGCGTTATTGGATCATGCATCCGGTGGCGGAGGCCAGCGTGCCTTCTGCCTACGCCACGGGCGAGGTGGATCAGGTGGTCTGGCGTACGGTCGACGACGGCGTGGCCCTGGCGACCTACGAGCGGGACCGGGAGCTGATCCACGCTGCAGCGGCGCTCGTGCGCGCTCGGACGTAGCATCGGAAGGTGACCACGCGGATCCTGGCGGTGTCGGTCTCCGACGTCCTGGCGGTGATCGCCCTGATCGTGGCGGTGAGCGTCCTGCTCTCGGTCGTGGCGGGCGTCGTGGTGGCGCGCCGGCTCAAGCGCCCTCTGCTCTTGGCTCCTGGTGCACGGGGGGTCTCGGTTCCGCTCCGCTGGCGCTGGTCGTTGTCACCTGCAGCGGTCCTGCATCGCCGGCTCGTGCTGGCCACGAACTCCGTGCTGTCGGCGGGTCCGATCGAGGGCACGCGGTGGGGCGGAGTCCGGCAGGAGGCGCCGTGGCAGGAGCTCCTCCAGGACCTCCTCGACCTGGCCGTCTCGGTGGATCGCCGCCTGGTGGCCGCGGAGCGGCAGCCTCGTGGCCTGCGGCGGAGGCTGTACGCCGAGATCGAGCCCCAGGTGACGAAGGTGGAGCAGGTCGCCGAGCGCATGCGCAGCACCGTCAGCGCCAAGGCGCTGGGCGGCAGCGATCGCTCGGCCGAGGACGTCGTCGCCCGCCTCGACGCCATCGACGCTGCCCTGGGCGAGATCCAGGGGCTCGATCCGGAGAAGGCCCTCGAACGGGGCGCCGACCCCACAGGCCGGCCCGAGCAGGCGTCGGGCCCGGGGACGGCCCCGCCCCCGGCAAGCGGTGCCAGGACGTCCTCCGGGACCAGCTGGACCGAGAAGGTCCCCTGGCCGGGCCAGCGACGCCCTGAGCGCCGCGGCGGCTGAAGCCCCCCTGGGCCCTCCGCCGGGCCCGTCAGTCGGGCGGAGCGTCCTCCTCGACCGGGGTCCCGCCACGAGTGCCACTCGTCTGCTGCCCGCCCCCGTCGCCGTCGGTCCGGCTGTGCGGCGACCGCAGCCCGTGACGGGCGGCCCACTGGCGCCGATCCTCCGCCTGCCGCCCGGCGGCCTCGGCCAGCTCCTCGAGCTCCTGGGCCCGGCGCCGACGTGACGCGCCTGGCTCGACCCGCAGCGAGAGATAGGCCAACGCACCCACGGGGATCGGGAGCCAGAAGTTCACCAGCCGATAGGTGATCACGCCGAGGATGGCGATACCCCGGGGCGAGCCGAATCCGACCAGGGTGGGCACGAGGACACCCTCGACGATCCCCAAGCCGCCCGGTGTGATGGGAATGACGGCCAGGACGTTGGCCAGGCCGTAGGCCACGAGCAGGCCGTATGGGCTCGTCAGGTGACCGAAGGCGGCGAGGAACACCCACAGCGACGACGCGTCCAGCAACCAGAATGCCGCGGCCCAGGCGATGGCCCGCGCCAGGAGCGGCCGGTCCCGCGACAGCTCGCGCAGGCGGGCGGCCAGCCGTCGGACGCCGGCGGTGACCACGTCCTCGTCGAGGAAGGGCACCCGGGATGCCACCCAGCGAAGGATGTCCGCCGCCCGTTCCTCCCCCCGGGTGAACAACATCACGAGGGCGGCGACAGCGGCCATGAGGAGCGCGCCGACGATCGCGGCGATCCCGTACAAAGGGTTGAAGCCGTTCAATGGGATGGAGATGACCAGGGCGATCCACAGCAGGACGTTGAGCACCACGGCGGAGCCGATGCCCTGGGTGGCCACCGCGAACGTGGCGTCGGCGCCGCTCACGCCGGACTCGGTGAGCAGGCGCAGGCCGACCGGGGTGCCCCCGGCCGTACCCGCGGGCAGGACGTGGCTCACGGCCAGCGTGGACATGTTGATCCGGAGGATCGTGAACCGGGACGGCGCGCCGTGGGGAAGGACGGCCCTGGTCAGCTGGGAGTAGGCGAGCAGCGCGGCCGCCTCCAGGGCGACACCGGCGGCTGCGTAGCCCAGATTGACCTGGCTGATGAGGTGGAGGGAGCTCTCGGCGCCGGCGAGCTGGGGGAGCACGAGGTACTCGATGACCAGGCCCAGAGCGAGAAGGGTGACGGCGTGTCGCACCGAGCGGGAGACGAAGCTCCTGCTGCCCGCACGGCGTCGGGCGTTGCGCCACCAGTGGGACTGCTCGTCGGTGTTCGTCATCGGGCCTCGGCGGTCATCCGAACGCGCCGCGTCGCATGCCTCCATCGTTGCATGGCGTTGGCGCCCCGCGGCAGACGGGTATGCCGGTCCTGTCACCAAAGGCCGGGTGTGGTCCCGTATGCTGCTCGGGCATGAGGGTCCTGGTCGTCCTCCCGACCTACCAGGAGGCTGAGAACATCGCCACCGTCCTGCGGCGTGTCCGCGCCGCCGAGGGGGCCGCGCACGTGCTGGTCGTCGACGACGCCAGCCCGGACGGGACTGCCGATCTGGCCCTTGCGGTGGGCGAAGAGATCGGGGCTGTCGATGTGCTGCGGCGCCCAGGCAAGGCTGGCCTCGGAAGCGCCTACCGGGACGGTTTCGCCTGGGGCCTGGAACGAGGGTTCGAGGCCTTCGTGGAGATGGACAGCGACCTGTCGCACGACCCTGCGGCACTTCCCGATCTGCTCGTTCCCCTCGGCCATGGTGCCGACGTCGTGGTCGGTTCCCGCTACGTCCCCGGGGGCTCGATCCCGCAGTGGGGGGTGCACCGCCGGGCGCTCTCCCGCACCGGCAACGTGTACGCGGCCGTCCTCCTGGGGCTCCATGTCACGGACCTCACTTCGGGATTTCGCGCCTACGCCGCCGGCATCCTCCGTCGCATCGACCTGGGGGCGGTGCGAGCTGACGGCTACGGATTCCAGATCGAGATGGTGTATCGCGCCGCGCTCGCCGGCGGGCTGGTCACAGAGGTGCCCATCCGCTTCGTCGACCGCGTCGAGGGCCGCTCCAAGATGTCGATGCGCACCATCGTGGAGGCGCTCGCCCTGGTGACGTGGTGGGGCGCCACCCGGGTCGTCGGTCGCCGGACGGCGTCTCGGACAACGGAAGTGGACCCTGGCGTGGGAGCTCCTCGCCAGCCCGCGCCCTGACCGGCTGACTCAGGTCCCGACCACACCGTGGTCGCCGAGCGCCCCGACCTTCCAGTCTCGGGCCCGAACGCGCTCGGCTAAAAGCGGAAGGGATCCCAGGGCCGTCTGCCAGGCTCCGGGAGACGACGCGCAGTCCGAGTCGTGCAGGACGACCGTCGCTCCGGGGACGAGCCCGCGTTCCACCTCGGCGATCACGCTCCTCGGCGTGGCCGCAGCCCGCCAGTCCCTTCCCCACGACGTCCACAGCACCATCTGGAGCTGGAGGCGCCGTGCCGCGAGCAGGGTCCCGCTCGAGATGGCGCCATAGGGGGGACGGAACCAGACGGGTCGGCGGCCGGTCGCGTCCTCGACGACGCTGACCGCGCGCCCCAGGTCGGTCAGTACCCCCTTCGGCGAACGCTGCAGGTGCGAGCGGTGGTCGTCCGCGTGTACGCCGATCTCGTGGCCTGCCGAGGCCACCTCGGCGGCGAGCCCGGGAGCTCGGCGGACCATGGCGCCCAGCATGAAGAACGTCGCCTTCCATCCGAGCCCGGCAAGGGCCTCGAGGAACGCCGGGGTCGATCGGGGATCGGGGCCGTCGTCGAAGGTGAGCGCTACATGGCCGGGCCGGCCCACGCCGTGCAGTCTCGGAAGAAGGCGATGGGCTGAGGGGGTCACCCGGATCACGGACGGCCCGACGTGGGCCACGGCCAGGGCCGCGGCGGTCCCCATGACAAGGCTCTGTCGGGGGGAGAGGAGAGTGCTCGTCATCTGAGCACAACGTATCGTCGCGTCACGATGCCCGTTCTCGCCGCCCTGGGCGCGGCCCTGCTCTACGCCGTGGCGTCGGTGCTCCAGCAGCGGGCTGCCGGCGAGGCCCCGGCCGACCGGGCGCTCCGGCTGCGACTGCTCGTTGGCCTGTTCGCTCGGCCGCTGTGGCTGATCGGCATCCTGGCTGACGGCGCCGGCTTCGTCCTGCAGTTCGTCGCCCTCGACGAGGGTTCCCTCGTCCTTGTCCAGCCGCTGCTCGTGAGCGGGCTGCTCTTCGCCCTGCCAGTGGGGGCGTGGCTCACCCATCGCCACCTCACGCCCATCGAGTGGTTGGGGTCGGCGGCAACCGTCGCCGGGCTCGCGCTGTTTCTCGTCGTCGCCGCCCCGGCTCCCGGCCATGACAAGGCAAGCGACCTTGCGTGGATCATCACCGGCGTCTGCACCCTGGTGCCCATCGCCGTCATGGTTGCCGTCTCCCGCTCGACCGGCGGCGCAGTCCGGGCCGGCCTCCTGGCTGCCGCGGGGGGCATCTTCTATGGCCTGGCGGCGGCGCTGACGAAGGTGACGGCACAGGAGTTCC
Organism: Acidimicrobiales bacterium; assembly: GCA_036491125.1. NCBI lineage: Bacteria > Bacillati > Actinomycetota > Acidimicrobiia > Acidimicrobiales > Acidimicrobiales bacterium. Next base: position 10,411 of record DASXCO010000106.1, read on the forward strand.
ACGAGGGCGTTGTCCACACGCTCACCACCACGTGGGAGCCCTACGCCCTGGTCATCTGCGCCGTCGTGGCGATGGTCGTCGTCCAGAGCGCGTTCCAGGCCGGTCCCCTCCGCTGGTCGTTGCCGACCCTTACCGTGGTCGATCCTGTGGTGAGTGTCGTGATCGGAGCGCTCGCGCTCGGCGAGCGCATCTCGACGGTCGGGGCTGCGCCCGCTCTGGAGATCGTGGGGCTCGTCGCCATGGCGGCGGGCGTCTTCCTCGTGGCCCGCTCTCCGCTGGCGGTGGGAGCGGAGGAGACGACTACGACCAGTGTCTGAGGCGGGTTGCGCGGCGGCATACCCTGACGCCTGGGTCCGGTGAGCGGCCACCCTCCCCGGCTGCAGGCCAGCGACCGCGGCGGAGGCCCCGTGGTCGTGCTGGTCCACGGGCAGCCCGGGCAGGCGGCCGATTGGCGCGAAGTGGCCGGATCCCTCGAGGCCAGCAACCGCGTCGTCGTTCCGGACCGCCCCGGCTACGGGCGGACGGGCGGTCCGGCTGTGGGGATGGAGGCCAACGCGGAGGCCCTCGGTCGGCTGCTCGACGACTACGGAGTCGAGTCGGCAACCATCGTCGGGCACAGCTTCGGCGGTGGCGTGGCCCTCGCCCTGGCGCTGCGCCGCGCCGAGCTCGTTCGTGGGCTGGTGCTGGTCGGTTCCGTCGGCACCGCGAGCAGCCTCGGGCCCCAGGATCGCGTGCTCGGATTGCCCGTGCTGGGCGAGAGCCTGGCGTTCACGGGGCTTGCGGTCTCGCGCTGGCTGCTGCCGGCGCTGCGCCGACGGTCCACCCGGCTCCCGCCGGCTGTGGCCACATGGTTGCGGGCCGTGCCGGAGCCGCGGCCGAATGACCACAGCGGCGGGCGCCCGAGCACGGCGATGTGGCGCAGCTTCGTCACCGAGCAGAGGGCCCTGCTGGCCGAGACCCCGGCCCTCGAGGCCGGGCTGGGCTCGCTCCGGACGCCCACCGCCGTCGTCGCCGGATGCCGGGACCGGGTGGTCCCGGCCCGGGCTACGGCTGATCTCGCCGAGGCGATCCCCGGGGCGGAGCTGGTCTGGGTACCCGGCGCCGGTCACCTCGTGCCCCAGGAGGCCGCCGGCGTGCTGGTCGCCATCATCCGCCGCTATGCATACGACAGATGAGGCCCTACTGGGGGAGATAGGCGTGACCCGAAGCGTTGATGGGAACATGAGTCACTGGGGTGGTCGGCTGGTGCCCAGCCGGAAGCGTTGGCAAGCGGAACGACGAGAGAGTGAAGTTCGGGACCGGGCGATCGGCTCGACCCGGAGGCATCCCAACCGGGGGGCCAGTCACATGGGGTTCGGCGATGCCGGTGTGCACGACAACTGCGACGCCGGAGGAGCCAGTGGAATCGATTCGATGGGCAGCTTGGGACGTCGAGCGGTGGCGTCAGCACGCCGCGTGCGGGGAGGTGGATCCCGACGTCTTCTTCCCCGTCGGAGTGACGGGCGCGGCGGTGACAGCCATCGCCGCAGCCAAGGCGATCTGCACCGGGTGCGCCGTCCGAGCGGAGTGCCTGGAGTTCGCCGTCACCACCAACCAGGAGTACGGCATCTGGGGCGGCACCAGCGAGGAGGAGCGCCGCGACATCCGGCGAGCCCGCCGGGTCGCTCGACGCCTCCGCCGAGCCTCCTGAGGCGCTCACCCCCGGGAGCGCGCCCCGATCGCGTCGGCGGGCGCCGGGCGGTCCACGCGGCCGTCAGGCCGGGGTGAGGCGGCCGGTGCCCGTGGGCCACCGCCGAGCGCTTGCGCATCGGAAGTGGACGACGTGACGGGCGAGATGATCGCCGGTCGGTACCGGTTGGGGCAGCCGCTCGGCAGCGGCGGCATGGCCGAGGTCTACGACGCCATGGATGAGCGGCTGGAGCGGCCGGTCGCCGTCAAGTTGCTCCGGGCCGACCTGAGTGGGGAGCCGGCGCTCCGCCAGCGGTTCGAGGTCGAGGCCCGCTCCGCGGCTCGTCTGGTGCATCCCAACGTCGTCGGTGTGTTCGACACCGGAGAGCTCGGGGACAGGCCCTACATCGTGATGGAGCGGCTTCCCGGCGCAACCCTGGCCGACCGTCTCCGGGAGGGGCGGATGGACGAGCCCGGGACGCGGCGCCTGGCCTCGGAGGTGCTCGGTGCCCTCGCCGCCGCCCACGCCGCCGGAATCGTGCACCGTGACATCAAGCCTTCGAACATCCTGTGGGCGCGCGACGGTTCCGTCAAGGTGGCCGACTTCGGCATCGCCAAGGGCCTCGAGCCCCTCCTCGACGCCCAGACGGGCGATCTCACCGGGACCAACCTCGTCATCGGCACTCCCGCCTACCTGGCCCCCGAGCGCCTGGCCGGCGAGCGGGCCACGCCCAGCTCGGACCTCTGGTCCCTCGGCGCGGTGCTGTACGAAGCCCTCGCCGGGGTACGTCCGTTCTCCCGCGCCACGGCGCTCATCCCGGACCCCGAGCGACCCGAGCCCGTCCCCCTCGATGTGCGCAGGCCAGGTGTCGACCCCCGGCTGGCGGCGGCCATCGAGCGGGCCCTCGCCCGGTATCCCGAGCGCCGCTTCGGCTCGGCGGTCGAGATGGCTGCGGCCGCGGGCCTGAGCCTGGCAGGCGCGTCCGCTCTGGCGGCGGGCGCCGATCAGGCCACGGCCAGGCTGGAGAGCGAGCCCGCGGGACCGACGGCGCTCACGGACGGGCGGACCGCCGTACTCGGAGGCGACGAGGTCGCCGGGCCGCCACTGGCGCCGCCACGCCCGCCGCCGGGGGGTGACGAGCGGGCCCGTCGACTGCGCGCCCTCGCCTTGCTGGCTGTGGTCCTGGTCGCGCTGGCTGCCATCGGCATCGCCCTGGCCGTCAGCAACAACGGCGGGTCGACCCCCACCACCACGACGACGACGCCATCGACGACCGCCGTGACCCGCCCGCCCACGACCCGCCCCCCGGTCACGACCACGACGTCGCGCCCGACCACCACCACGACCGCCCCAACCACGACCACCTCGTCCAGCACGACGACCTCGTCGACCACGTCGACCACGAGCGGAGTCCTGGGGCGGAACGGCGGTCGTGACCGCAAGGGTGCCAACGCGGCCGACAGCGGTGGCGGCTGACCCCGGCTACCACCGCCCGAGGTCCCGCTCTGCGAAGAACCCGACGAGCCTCCACCCGGCGAGGTGGTCGTCGGGGTTGCTGGAGCTGGTGCCACCTCCGCAGGCAGCCCCCCTGACCACGAGGAGTGCCAACATGTGTGCCAGCGGGTGGCGCACGGGCCCGGGAGCTGACCGAGGGGGGTGCAGTGGCAGGCCGGTTCGTCGGACGAGCGCGCGAGCTCGATGCGGCCTGCCAGGCGCTCGACGCCGCGGCCGCTGGCCAGGGGTCGGTGCTCGGGCTGACGGGCGAGGCTGGGATTGGTAAGTCGCGGCTGGCCCGAGAGACCGCCTCGCTGGCCCGGCGGCGCGGGATCGACGTCATCTGGTCGACCGGCTGGCCCGTCGGTGGCGCGCCGCCCTACTGGCCCTGGCCGGAGGTCCTCAGCGCCATCCACGAGCCGGCCGACCCCGCTGTCGATCTGACCTCGACGGCGGCGGATCCCGAGCGCTTCGATCGCTTCCGAGCGGTGAGCGCGACGCTGGAACGCCGCGCTGGCGAGCAACCGGTGGTCGTCGTCCTCGATGATGCCCACACCTTCGACGCCGACGGCCTGCTGCTCACCCGCTTCGTCGCCCGCAGTGTGGTCGGCCACCGGCTGCTGTTGCTCGTGACACACCGCACGACACCGGACGTGCCTCTCTCCACGGCGACGCTGCTCGGCGAGATCGGGCGGGAGGGCTCCACGGTCCGCCTCGACGGTCTCGACCTCGACGAGCTCCGTGAATTTCTCGCCGCCAGCGGCGAGCAACCGCGAGAAGCAGCCGTGCGCCACGTCCACGAGCTCACCAGCGGGAACCCCTTCCTGGTGGAGCAGGTGCTGGGCGCCGGTCTCCACCACTCCGACCGCCCCGTCCCGGGCTCGGCCCTCCGCCTGCTCGACGCCCAGCTCGACGTCCTCGACGGCACGACGAGCACGGTGCTGGAGTCGGCCGCGGTCCTCGGATCCGCCGCCACACTGGTCGAGCTGGCGGCCATCGCGTCGGTGGACCAGACGACGGTGGAACGGGTGCGAGACGCAGCCGCGGGCGCTGGGCTGGTGCGACCCGAGCGCACGGCGCGTTTCGTCTTCTCCCACGACCTGGCCCGCGAGACCATCGTCTCGCGGCTCAGTCCGGCCCGTCTCGCCGACCTTCACGAATACTGCCTCGCCGTGCTCGAAGCCGGCGACGAGTCCGGCGAACGGGCCGTACGCCGGGCACGCCACGCCCTCGAGCTCGCCCGATGCTCGAGAAGCCAGACACCGCGTGCCGTCGAGATCACGCGCACGAGCGCCCGTCTGCTCCTCCAGCACGGCGCGCCCGAAGCCGCAGTGGAGCTGCTCGGAGAGGCACTGGCCGTCCAGGAGGTCGGCGGGACCGGCACCCTGGCGCCGCTGGTCGCCGAGCTGGGGACGGCGATGCTGACGACGGGGCGGCTCGCGGATGCCCGGCGGCTGTTCCGTCGGGCCGTCGCCGAGGCCGAGCGGTCCGGCGACGAGATGACCTATGCCCGGGCTGCGCTCGGCCTCGGTGGCGTGTGGGTACAGGAGCAGCGCACCTCGGAGGAGCGCGGCTACTACAACCGCGTGGTCGACCGGGCGCTGCGGGTGATCGCTGATCACCCGTCGCCGGACGTCGCTCGTGTCACCGCCTCGCTCCGACTTCGCCAGGCCGCGGAGCGGGCGGCGACGGGCGGCGGGACCGTCGACGAGGTCCGTGGCGCGCTGGAGGGTGTGCGATCCCAGGGCGACCCCGACGACATCGCCGCCGGGCTGTCCCTCCTTCACCACGTGATGCTCGGACCGGCCTACGCCACGGAGCGGGTGGCCGTGGCCGGCGAGCTCGTCGAGGTCGCTCGCTCCTGCGGGAACGAGCTCCAGACGGTCATGGGCCAGCTCTGGTCAGTCACCGACGCGCTCCTCCTGGGGCGGGACGCGGACCGGGCGTTGGCCGAGCTCCGGGACCGGGCCGACGCGCTCGGCATGCGGGCCATCCTCTTCGTCATCGATGCCATCGACGTGATGGGGTGTTCGCGCGGAGGTCGCCTGGATGCGGCCCAGCAGGCCGCAGCCGCCTGCCTCGATCGTGGAATCGAGGTCGGAGACGCCGACGCATCGGCCTACTACAGCGGCCATCTCTTCGCCCTCCGTTGGTACGCGGGCACCGGCGCCGAGCTGCTCGAGCTCGCACAGGAGCTCGTGGCGTCGCCCTCGATGCCACTCGAGAACCCGGTCTTCACCGCAGTGGTCGCTGCGTTCGCGGCCGAGGCCGGTGACACCGATCGGGCCGAGCAGGCGATCGCCCGGCTTGGTCGGGGACGGCTCGACCAGCTGCTGCCCGGGTCGTCGTGGCTGGTCACGATGTTCGCGCTGGTCGAAGCCGCAGTGCTCCTCGACGATGCTGGGCTCGCCGAGGAGGTGTACGCCCTGCTGGCCCCGTATGCGTCACTGCCGATCGTGGGATCCATCGGCGTCTGCTGCTTCGGCTCCGCCGAGCGCTCGCTCGGCCTGGCGGCGCGGGTCGGTGGGCGATTCGAGGACGCGATCGGACACCTCGACCGGGCCGTGACGGAGAACAAGCGGCTGGGAAACCGTCCGATGACCGCGATCGCCCGCGCCGATCTGGCCGAGACGCTGATCGCCTCCGGTGAGCCGGGCGGGAGAGCTCGAGCAGCGCCGCTCCTCGCCCGCGCCATCGAGGCAGCCGAGGGCATGGGATTGGACGGTCGGCTGCCGGGCTGGGGCCGCCTTCGGGAGACCACCGCTGGTTGAGCCAGATGCGCTCTGCGGGTGTGCCGCCTGAACCGGGCCCGAGGGAGACGCAGGAGCGAAACGGTTGCGTTTGCCCGGTCCGTTGCTTACCATCTGGATTTCCACTCTGAACTTTCGGGGTGGGCACCGGCGGGAGCGACAGGGACGAGGCGGCGAATGGCGGCGCGGCGGCGCATGGGGACCCGATGACCGTAGAGCTGCGACCCACGGGTGTGGCCTGCAACATCCAGTGCCAGTACTGCTACCAGAACCCGATACGCGACGCGGACAACGTCCCACGGTCCTACGACATGGAGGCGATGAAGGCGGCGGTCGAGCGGGAGGGTGGTCCGTTTACCGTCTTCGGCGGCGAGCCGCTGCTGGTGCCCGAGGAGGACCTCGAGTCGCTGTGGGCCTGGGGGCTCGAGCGCTTCGGCTCGAACGGCATCCAGACCAACGGGGTGCTGATCAACGACAACCACGTGCGGATGTTCCGCCAGTACAAGGTCCAGGTCGGGATCTCGATCGATGGACCGGGGGAGCTCAACGACGTGCGTTGGGCCGGCAGTCTCGAGCGCACCCGGGAGAACACGGTCAAGACCGAGGCCGCCATCGAGCGGCTGTGCCGCGAGGGGATGCCACCGAGCCTCATCGTCACCCTCCATCGGGGCAACGCCACGGCGGACAAGCTCGCGGTGCTGCACGACTGGTTTCGCCGTCTGGCTGCCATGGGGATCACCTCGGCTCGCCTCCACGACCTCGAGGTGGAAGGCGACGACGTGGGCTCGGCCTACGCCCTGTCCACCGGCGAGAACATGGCCGCCTTCTCGAGCTTCGCCGCCATGGAGGCCGAGCTCTCCACCCTGCGCTTCGACGTGTTCGACGACATGCGCAAGCTGCTCTCGGGCAACGACGACTCCTCGACGTGCACCTGGAACGCCTGCGATCCGTACACCACCAGGGCGGTGCGCGGCGTCGAGGGCACCGGCCAGTCGAGCAACTGCGGGCGCACCAACAAGGACGGCATCGACTTCGTGAAGGCGCCCGTCGAGGGCTTCGAGCGGTACCTGGCCCTCTACCACACGCCCCAGGAGCACGGGGGCTGCAAGGACTGCCGGTTCTTCATCATGTGCAAGGGACAGTGCCCGGGCACCGCCATCGACGGGGACTGGCGCAACCGGTCCCGGGACTGTGAGCTGTGGAAGGGGATGTTCCGCCACCTCGAGGACAAGATGCTCGATGACGGCGAACAGCCACTGTCGACCAGCCCGGAGCGCCGCCAGATCGAAGGGGCGTTTCTCGACCTGTGGAGCGCGGGTCAGTCCCTGACCATCGCCGGCACCCGCCGGTGGATGAGCGAGGGAAGGGACCTGGCCGCGGTGTCGGGCGGCGGCACGAGCCACGGCGACATCCCGCATGGAGACAGCGACCTCGGCGATGGCTGACACTCTGGCCTCGTCCGGCGAGCAAGCGGCGCCCACCACCCAACCGCAGTCGGAGACGGCCGACCCGGGAGGCCGGCCCGCGCCGATGGAGCGGCTCGACTTCACCCTGCCGGACTTCACCCGCCTTGCTTGGGTGAGCGACGGGGCCGAACGTGTGTGGCGGCCGCGCCTGGAGCGCATCGCCACGGCGTGGGCCGAGACCGAGTGGCGGGCGGTGCTGGCCGGCGTCCGCTCGTGCGCGGTCACGATGGCGTCGCCCGAGGAGTTCCTCACCATGGGCGCCACCTGGGCCGAGGAGGGCCTCAACGCCCTGCCGGTCGAGATGATGGGCATCTCGGGCCAGCCCTACTCGGCCACCGGGGTGCCGGCCGAGGCGGGCCAGCCGTTCGTCTTCCGCTTCGTCGTGGGCCGCCCGCCAGACGTGGCCGCCTTCAAGACGGCCTGGGATGACGGCGATCAGGAGGCCATCGGCGACCTCCTGGGCTATCCGCCCTGCTGTCGGGAGTTCTTCCGGCGGGTGTGGGTCGACGAGGCCATGGTCGACACGACGTGGCCGATGGCCGTGGCGACCGGCGGCGCTGGCCCGGAGACGACGACGACCGAGGCCACCGGTCCACCGGAGGCCAACATCCTGTGGCGCTGGATGGGCGTGCGGGCCGTGCCCCACCTTCCCTGTCGCCTCGACTGTGCTGCGACGGTAGAGCTCGGCACGCGTCTGGTCGAGGTCGGCCGCCGGGCCGGGTTCGCCCAGGAGATGGACTGGCTCACCGAGATCCTCTCCTGGTCGGTTGAGTGGTCGGCCCTCCACGGCATCGCCCAGGTCAAGACGCCGGTGCTCAAGGTGTCGACCCGCACCGACGCCACGACCCGGCGTTACGTGGTGCGCCGCCAGGGCAGCGCCCACCCGTCCGAGGGCATCCGCGGTCTCGGGTTCCCGTACGAGGTGCCGGTGCGGCTGCGGCTGACCGAGAGCAGAGGCTTTCGCCGGGGTCTGGAGAACGCCGTGCGCCTCCACCCCCGGCCGTCGTGGTACGCGACCGACAACGGCTTCTCCTCGGTCGGGGCCATGCACGACGCCCACCGCCCGGTGGTCGAAGCCGGTGTCCGGGCCCTCGGACAAGGCGGGGGCAACGTCATTGACCTGGGGTGTGGCAACGGTGCCCTGCTGGAGCGGCTGGGGGCCGCTGCCCCCGGCGTGGTCCCCTTCGGCGTCGACGTCGACCCGCAGCGGATCGAGCACGCCCGCCAGCTCCACGCCGCCCACGCCGACAACTTCGTGAGCGGCGACCTGTTCGACGGCGATCAGCTCTGGGTCGAGGGGCGGCGCTTCGCCCTGGCCCTCCTGATGCCGGGCCGCCTGCTGGAGAGCGACGAACGGCGCGCCGTCACGCTGCGCAAGCGGCTGCACCAGTACTGCGACCGGGTGCTCGTCTACGCCTACGGCGACTGGCTCACCCGGACCGGCGACCTCGCCAGCCTGGCCAGGGAGGCTGGTCTGACCGTGGTCGGGCCTGGCGGCCAGCAGGCCGCACTCGTTGTCATTGACGGATCGACCCCAGGGGGGACCGATGGCTGACAAGGACAGGGGCGACGCGAGCGTGCCGCCGTCGGACGACGACGGGCGACAGGCTCGACAGCGCCAGTTCTCCCGGCGGGAGATCCTGCGCGCCGGCATGGCGGTGCCGGCGGTGCTCGCGGTGCCGGCACTGGCAGCCGCCTGCGGTGGTGGGACGAGCACGACGGCGGCGGCGGCCGGGCACGGGGACCACAGCGACTCGGGCAGCCACGCCGACCACGCCGATCACAGCGACGCCAGCCACAACGACACGTCACACAGCGACTCGGCCCACACCGACACGACGCACACCGACAAGGGGCACACCGATCACGCTGACACCACCCACAACGACACGACTCACAGCGACTCGGCCCACACCGACACGACGCACACCGACACGACGCACAAAGACTTCCACTTCGACCAGGGCCACTTCGACCACCCCGTGCTGCACAACGACAACTTCTTCGATCACGTGGACAACATTCACCACGATGTCCACTCAGACTTCATCCACAAGGACGCGGTCCACCCCAATCCCTGATCGCGCCCCGAGCCGACGAGGTCGGCGCTGGGCTACTTGAACCAGATGCGCTGGTACTCGCGGCTCTGCGGGTGCAGGAGCAGAGCCACCAGGGCGATCTGGAATATCACGCCGATGATCCCCAGCCCGAGGACGCTGGCGACACCGGCGACCACGGCGAGGACGACGAGCGCCAACGGAAGGACCGCGGCTACGAGACCCACGATGTAGCCCCACTTGCGCTCGTTGGCGATCCCGTAAGCGCCGAGTATCTCAGCGGCGATGATGGCGATGCCGAACAGACCCGCCGCCCCTCCGATGATGAGGCTGAGGAGGCCGAGCGCGGCGTTGAGATACAGCAGCATCACGGCGATCTGCAGCGTCTGGGGTTGGGTGGGGTTGAGCCACCGACGACGCTCCATGCCCATGGAGCGCAGGCTAGTTGACTGACTGCGGCGTGCGCGCGAGGGCGCCCGGCGAGGACCGTCCCGCCAGCTGGCCGCAGGCAGCGTCGATGTCGGTGCCCCGGTTGCGCCGCACTGTGGCGTTCACCGAGCGCGAGGCCAGCTCTCCCTGGAAGGCACTCACCCGGTGAGGCGGGGTCCCCTTGGCCGGCCAGCCCGGCGTGGGATTGAGGGGGATGAGATTCACGTGGGCACCGAGCGGGCGGGCGAGGTCGGCCAGCTCGGCGGCGTCGGTCGGTGAGTCGTTGAGCTCGTCCATGAGGGCCCATTCGAACGAGACCCGCCGGCGGGTCCGGGACCGATAACGACCGCACGCGTCCATGAGGGTGGCGAGCGGATACCGACGGTTGACCGGCACCAGGCGATCACGAAGGGCGTCGTTGGCGGCGTGCAGCGATACGGCCAAGCCGACGCGGAGTCGGTCCTCGGCCAGTCGCCGGATACCCGGGACCAGGCCGACAGTGGAGATGGTGAGGTGGCGGGTGGAGATACCCAGCTCCGAGTGGATGCGCTCTATGGCCCCGCCCAGCTGGCGATAGTTGGCGAGCGGCTCGCCCATACCCATGAAGACCACGTTGGAGAGGCGGCGCGGGGGAGCCAGTTGTCGACAGGACCTCATCGCCCGGGCCACCTGCTCGACGATCTCGCCGATCCGGAGGTTGCGGCGAAAGCCCCCCTGTCCCGTGGCGCAGAACCCGCACCCCATGGCGCACCCGGCTTGGGTCGACACGCACACGGTCGACCTGTCGCGATAGTGCATGAGCACCGTCTCGATCTGGTTGCCATCAGCAAGGCTCCACCGCGACTTGCTCGTCAAGCCCTGGTCGGCGACTGACTCGCTCTCGAGGCGCAGCGCGGGAGCCAGGGCAGGCTCCTCGGCCAGCCGGCACCGAAGTCGCCTCGGCAGCTCGGTCATCTCAACGGGGTTCACCGCCCGCCGGTAGAGGCCATCCCACACCTGTCCGACCCGCCACTGCGGCTCGTCGCCGAGCAGGGCGCCCAGCTGGGTGCGGCTGAGCTCGTAGCGACTATCCACGCCCGCCCACGCTACATGGACGCCATCTCGCGGGTCGGAGGACCGCACAAGGCGCGACACTCAGTAGCGTGGAGGGCATGGCGTCGGGCGCGAACAGGGTCCGCTCACGGACCATCCCCCTCCCGCATCGGGGCCTGTCGCGGTCGACCGACGCCATCGCCGGCGAGCACCACCACCGCAACGTGCAGGGCGGCGCGGCCCGGGCCGGGGTGTTCGGCGTCAGCGACGGTCTGGTGTCGAACGTCTCACTCATCCTGGGCGTCGCCGGCGCCCACCCGGCGTCAGGGCTCGTGCGGCTGGCGGGCCTGGCCGGGCTGCTCGGCGGCGCCTTCTCGATGGCCGCCGGCGAGTACATCTCGATGCGAGCCCAGTCCGAGCTCATGGAGCGGGAGCTCGACCTCGAGCGGACCGAGATCCACCGTCGCCCCGAGGGCGAGCGACGGGAGCTGGCCCACATCTACGAGAGCCGGGGCGTCGACCCCGGGGTGGCCCAGGACCTCGCCACCGAGATGATGCGGGACCCGGACGTGGCCCTCGACACCCACGCCCGCGAGGAGCTCGGCATCACGCCGTCGTCGCTCGGCTCGCCGCTGCAGGCCGCCCTGTCATCGTTCGCGGCGTTCGCCCTGGGCGCCCTGGTGCCGCTGCTCCCTTGGTTCTTCACCACCGGCACCGCCGCCATCCTGGCGTCGATCACCGTGGGCGTGGTGGCCGCCCTGGCGGTGGGAGCGGCGCTGGCCCGGTTCACGGGCAGGGCGGTGCTGCAGTCGGCCCTGCGGCAGCTCGCCATCTCCGCCGTGGCGGCGGGGGTGACCTACTCGATCGGCAGGGCGGTCGGCATCTCAGGCGCGGCCTGACGCGGGAGACGCGGCCACGTCGACCACGTACGCCCGGTCGACGTGGTCCACGGTGAAGCCGACGTCGCGATACAGCTTGATCGCTGACTCGTTCGAGGCGTCCACGTAGAGCATTCCCGTCGGCACGCCCCGTCCGGCCAGCCAGTCGAGGCCGGCAAGGAGGAGCTTGCGCCCGAGGCCCAGTCCCTGGAACGCGGTGTCCACGGCGATCACGTAGATCTCACCGAGCGGGGAATCGTGGTCGGCGTGGATCTTCGTCCAGCAGAACCCGGCCAGGTGTCGGTCCCGCTCGAGGAGGAGGAACCCCTCTGGGTCGAACCAGGGTTCCCGTTCCCGCCGCAGCAACGTCTCCAGATCCCACTCGCCCTGCTCCGGATGCGACGAGAACGCTCGGGCATTGACGTCCAGCCACTCCACCTCGTCCCGTCCGGGCTCGAACGGCCTCGTCTCGATGGGCTCCCGGCTGCCCGGGACCGGCAGCGGACGACGCATCTGCAGCAGCTCTCGGCCGCGGGCCATGCCGTTGGCGGCGGCGATGGCGTCGTGCTGGGCACCGGGCTTGGGCACCCACATGTGCACGTGCCCTCCACCTTCGCGGGCGATCTCGTCGAGGGCGGCGCGCACCAGGTCGACCCCGACCGTGCCGCCGGGCTCGCGGTGGTGAGGATCCACCACGAACTCGATGGCCCAGCTCGTCCGGCCCCGACTCAGCTGGGCGTAGCCGACGGGATGGCCGTGGCCGGCCTCCCACGCGACGAAGCCGGCGAATCCCGTGCGACCCCCCTCCACCAGATCCAGCCACATGTGCTCGCCGAGCGGAAGGTGGTGGTCAGCGAGGGCAGCCGCGTGGAGCAGCTCGGACACCGCCGCGATGTCCGCCTCGCCCATTCGCCGCTTCACCTCGAGCTGCACGCCGCAGAGGGTAGTGCCGGTAGCGTTCCGCCTCATGGCCCGACCCCGCACTCCTCGCGGTCGCGCTCGCGAGACGGCGACGAGGCTGGCCGAGGAGTACCCGGGCGACCCGCGTGAGCTGACCGCCCTTCATCACGAGAACGCCTTCCAGTTGGTCGTGGCGACGATCCTCTCCGCCCAGACGACCGACGAGGGGGTGAACGCGGTGACGCCAGCGCTCTTTCGTGCCTACCCGGGTCCCGAGGAGCTGGCGGGTGCGGACCTCGGGGAGCTCGAGGCGCTCATCCATCGGACGGGGTTCTTCCGCAACAAGGCCCGCAGCCTGAAGGGGATGGGCGGGGCACTGGTCGAGCGTTTCGGCGGTGAAGTCCCGTCATCGATCGAGGACCTCACGAGCCTGCCGGGGGTGGGGCGCAAGACCGCCAACGTCATCCGCAGCGTCGGGCTGGGCCTGCCCGGCCTCCCGGTGGACACCCACGTCGGACGGCTCAGCCGGCGCCTGGGGCTCACGGCCGAGACCGACCCGGTGAAGGCCGAGCACGAGCTGTCGGCTCTGCTCCCACCGGCCGAGTGGGGATCGTTCAGCCTGCGTCTGATCCTCCACGGCCGTCGGGTCTGCGTGGCCCGCCGGCCCCACTGCGTTGACTGCGTGCTGAACGACTTCTGCCCCTCAGCGGAGCTACCGACCGGATGGGCCCGGGCCGCGTCAGGAACAAGGCACAAGAAGGCGACGTTGTGAATAGGTGGAACCGGTTCCCGCCACCTGGTTCCACGAGCGAGTTCGGGATCCGCCGCCCGGCTTGCTCCGCTGACGGCGCCCACTCGGGCGCCGTTAGCGTGTCCGAGCACGGACTGGGCGTCACGTGCCTCGCTGGTGGGCGTCGATGACCTTGGTCAGCCGGCGTTGGGCCCCGGTCAGGGCGCGCTCGACGGCGTAGAGATCGGTGGCCACCTCGTCTCGGTCGTCGCGCGCGTAGCTGTCGGCGATTGCCGTGATGCGCGTGGTCAGCTCGTCGAGGGCGGTGGCCAGCGAGGAGAGCTCGGCGCTCGATGCGGTCATGGCCAGATAATGGCTCGGGGCGAGGCGAGTCGGGACCGTTCCTCGGTTCCACGTGTTGTCGAAAAGGTGCATCGCGCCCACCAGCGCCCGCCCACTTTCGATGCATCGTGGAACAGGAACAACTCTCGATAGCGCGTGGCTGGGCCGGTAAAGGCGGGAGGCGCCCGGAACGGGACCGTTACGATCGGGTGGCGATGCTCACCCGACTGGACCTGCGGGGCGTGACCGACCTCGCCGGGATCCTGCCCAGGCCGGCGATGGCCAAGGAACCTCCGACCCCCGCGGTCCAGGCAATCCTGGCTGACGTGCGGGCGAGGGGCGACGCCGCGGTGCGCGAGCACACCGAGCGCTTGGACGGCGTGGTACTCGACGACCTGCGGGTCCCGGCGAGCGAGCTCGGCCATGCCCTCGAGTCCATCCCTACGGTCCTCCGGGAGGCCCTCGAGGCGGCCCGGAGCGGCATCGAGGATTACCACCGCCACCAAGGCGGTTCGTCGAATCCCCTGCCCTACGAGCGCCAGGGCGTCGTCGTCACGGAGCTCCCCAGGCCGATCGCACGGGCAGGGCTCTATGTCCCCGGCGGCCGGGCCCGGTACCCGTCCACGGTGCTCATGACGGCGGTGCCCGCCCGGGTCGCCGGCGTGGGCGAGGTGGCCCTCTGCGTGCCTCCTGACGCCGACGGGAGCGTGGCCGAGCCGACCCTGGCGGCCGCGGCCCTGGCCGGAGTCGACGAGGTCTACCGCGTCGGGGGCGCCCAGGCCGTGGGGGCGATGGCGTACGGCACGGAGACCATCGGCGCCGTGGACGTCATCGTCGGTCCCGGGAACATCTACGTGTCCGAAGCCAAGCGCCAGGTGTCGGGGGTGGTAGGCGTACCCTCCGCCTTCGCCGGTCCTTCGGAGGTCGTGGTGGTCGCCGACGCGTCCACACCGGTCGACCTCGCCGCCATCGACGTGGTGGTGCAGGCCGAGCACGGGCCCGACGGGCTGGCCTGGCTCGTCACCTGGTCGGAGCGGGTGGCCGAGGAGGTCACCCACGCCGTGGCCCGCCTTGTGGCGGCGTCGCCCCGGCGGACCGAGATCGAGGCCACGTTGAGCGAAGGAGGTTACGCCGTGGTCGTCGAGGGTCCCGAACAGGCCATGACCGTGGCCAACAGCATCGCCCCCGAGCACCTGGAGCTCCTCTGTGGGGAGCCCGAAGGGCTCCTCCCGCTGGTACGCAATGCCGGGGCGGTGTTCACGGGTCTCTTCGCCCCGGCCAGCGTCGGGGACTACCTGGCCGGCCCCAGCCACGTGCTGCCGACCTACGGATCGGCCCGCTTCGCCAGCGCGCTGCGGGTCGACGACTTCGTCCGACACGTCCACGTGGTCTCGTTGGACGAGGGCGCACTCGCCGGCGTCGGCCCACATGTGCGTGCCATCGCCGAAGCCGAGGGACTTCCCGCGCACGCCGAGTCGGTCCGACTCAGATCGGCCCGGGAGGCCGGCCCGGGAGGCCGGCCCGAGGAGAGAGCCGGCCCGAGAACATGGGAGAGCTAGTGCCGCCCGTCCCGGTGCGCGCCGACCTCGATCTCGGCGAGGGGTACCACTCCCCGCAGGTGGACGTGGCGGTGCGGCTCAACACCAACGAGTCGCCCATCCCGCCGCCGCGCGCCTGGGTGGACGCGCTGTGTGGCGAGCTGGCCCGCCTCGAGTTCCACCGCTATCCCGACCGCAGGGCGTGGGCGCTGCGCGCCGCGCTGGCGGAGGCGCACGGCGTCAGGCCCGAGGAGGTGTTCTGCGCCAACGGCTCCAACGAGGTGCTGCAGTGCCTGCTGTTGGCCTTCGGCGGCCCCGGCCGCACCGCGGCCGTGTTCGAGCCGACCTACGCCCTGCACTCGCACATCGCCCGACTCACCGGGACGGGCGTGGCGACTGGAGAGCGGCTGGCCGACTTTCGGATCGACCTCGACGAGGTGCGCCGCGTGAGCGAAGAGACGGCGCCCGTCGTCACCTTCCTGTGCTCGCCCAACAACCCGTCCGGCCGGGCGGACTCCCCGCAGGTGGTCGATCAGGTGCTGGCCCTGGTGCCAGGCCTGGCCGTGGTGGACGAGGCCTACGGCCAGTTCTCTGCGTGGTCGGCGCTGTCGATGCTCGGCGACCACGACCGCCTGGTCGTCGTCCGGACGTTCTCCAAGACGTGGTCCATGGCCGCGGCGAGGCTCGGCTACCTGGTCGCGCCCGCGTCGGTCGTGGCCGCGCTCGAGGAGGTCGCGCTGCCGTACCACCTCGACGCCATCAAGCAGGTGGCCGGGCGCCTGGCCCTTGACTACCAAGCCGACATGGACGCCAGGGTCGAGGCTCTGGTGGAGGAGCGCGGCCGCCTCGCGGCCGCCCTGGGGCTGCTGCCGGTGGAGTCGTGGCCCTCGGACGCCAACTTCATCCTTTTCCGGCCGCTGACGCGTCGTGGAGACGACGTGTGGCAGGGCCTGCTCGATCGCTCGGTGCTGGTCCGCAACTGCAGCGGCTGGCCCCGTCTCGACGGCTGCCTGCGGGTGACCGTGGGCACCCCCGAGGAGAACACCGCGTTCCTGGCCGCTCTGGGAGAGGTCCTCGGATGAGAAGGGCCGAGCGTTCCCGTCGGACCCGCGAGACGACGGTCGAGGTCGCGCTCGCCCTTGACGGCTCGGGTGTGGTCGAGGTGGCCACGGGCCTCCCGTTCTTCGACCACATGGTGTCCCAGCTCGGCCGGCACGGGGGACTCGATCTCACCGTCTCGGCCAAGGGCGATCTGGAGGTCGACGCCCATCACACGGTGGAGGACGTGGGCATCGTGCTCGGCGAGGCCCTGGCCGCCGCGCTTGGCGACAAGGCCGGGGTGCGCCGCTTCGCCTCGATGGCCGTGCCTCTCGACGAGGCGCTCGTCGAGGTGGCGCTCGATCTCTCCGGGCGCCCATACCTCCACTACGAGGTGGACGTTGCGGCCGACGCCGTGCCCCTCGGGAGCCCCCCGTTCGAGCCACAGCTGGCCGAGGAGTTCTGGCGGGCCCTCACGACCTCGGCCGGCATCACGTTGCACATCAGGCTGCGCAGCGGGC
>DASXCO010000107.1 GCA_036491125.1 Acidimicrobiales bacterium
GCTTCGAGAGCTGCGTGCGACCGATGTGCTCGACGACGCGCCCAGCGGCCCAGCGGTGGAGGGAGATTGTGCTCTCGCTCACGTCGCCCGTCCTCGCCTCGCCCTCAACCCAGTCGGTGAGCTGTTGTTCGATCGTGCGCCGTGTCGGGTTCAGCCCGGCGTCTAGCTCCCGCTGTAGCGCCTTCAGCGCCTTCTTGGCGTCCGCCTCACTGCCTCGCACGTTGCGGCGGACGCGCCGCCCGTCCCTGCTCACCCGCACGGACCAGCGGTCGCCACTGCCGCTGATGCTGCCTTCGCCCCAGCCTCTTCTCGCTTTCGTCCTACGATTCGTCACTGTCAGTCCTCCTTGCAGGATCGGCCACGCCCCGGGGGTGTTGACCCACCTGCCGGGGCACTCGTCTGTCGCGAGCAGCGTAGCAAGATGGACTCCAAACTGGCATCTACGGGCCGAAACCGCAGCTAGGAGGCCTGTATGCCTTACCTGAGAGGTAATCGGGGTGCTCGAATCCGCGATCTCCCCCGCCGATCAGTGCCTGAAGGGTGCAGATCGGATCGGCTGCCCGTCCCTTCGGTCGTCGTTCAGGCGGCGGAGCGCTCGGCGACTGGCCGGCGACGCAGGCTCGCGCTCGAGATGGCCGGCGGCGTGTAGGCCACGTCGTTGCGGCCCGCATCGGTACCGGGCGGAGCGATCTCGTCGATCCGGTCGAGGACCTCGTCGTCGAGGGTGACATCGGCGCCGGCCAGCAGGTCGTCCAGCTGTTCCACGGTGCGCGGCCCGAGGATGGCGGAGGTGACGCCCGGGTGGGCGATCGCGAAGGCCATTGCGAGGTGGGTCATCGGCAGGCCGGCCTTCTCGGCGAGGGGGATGAGCTGTTCGACCACGTCGAGCTTACGCTCGTCGCTGAAGTGCTGGGGCCTGCCGCCGGACCGGTGGGTGTCGGTCTGCTGGCCCTTTCGGACTCGGCCGGTGAGCAGGCCCTGGCTGAGCGGGCTCCAGACCAGCGTGCCTATCCCGTAGCGCTGACAGATCGGCAGCACGTCGCGTTCGAGGCTCCGGTTGATGATCGAGTAGGGCGGCTGCTCGGTCCGGAAGCGCTCGAGGCCGCGCCGCTCGGCCACCCACAGCGCCTCGACGATCTCAGAGGCCGGGAAGGTCGACGTACCGATAGCGCGCACCTTGCCGCTGTGGATCAGGTCGGACAGGGCCGACAGAGTCTCCTCCACATCGACCGTCGGGTCGGGGCGGTGCACCTGGTAGAGGTCGAGGTGATCGGTCTGCAGGCGGCGCAGCGAGCTCTCGACTGCGGCGGTGATCCAGCGCCGTGAGTTGCCTCGGTGGTTCGGATCGTCGCCCATCGGGTAGTGCACCTTGCTGGCAAGCACGACGTTGTCGCGACGGCCCTCGAGCGCCTTGCCGACGATTTCCTCGGATTCGCCGTGGGAGTACACGTCGGCGGTGTCGACGAAGTTGATCCCTGCGTCCAGGGCCCTGTGGATGATCCGGATCGAGTCGTCGCGGTCGGGATTACCCCAGGCCCCGAACATCATGGCGCCCAGACAGTAGGAGCTGACCTCGATTCCGGTCCTGCCCAGCGTGCGGTAGTTCATGACTTCCCCCTTAGAGGTGTTGGTTGAGCGTTCGGTGAGCGTTTGGCCCCGTGGCCGGTTGCCGTGACGCCGACCAAACCCAGCGCAAGGGGCTCTGCTGATCGACGGGTTGCGCCTCACCGGTTGCGGTGACTCCATAAACCAACGGCGCGGCCACCGGGCCAGCAAGATGCACAATTCTTCCATGGCCCCGGTGCCGATCGCATCCGCCAGGTAGCCAGTTGACCGGGAAGGGCCAACCGGCAACGGAGTCGAATCGACGCCCGGCGGCAGGCCGGCTCGTCGCCCGTCCCCTTGCAGCAGGATGGACGTTGGGCCACCCGTCCGCGAGGCTGGGTACGACCACACGGGACTTCGTGGGGCGGAGCGAGGGAGCGAGCATGGCATTGGGGCGGCTTGTGTTGAGGGCGACGGTCGGGGGGCTGATGGTGGGTCATGGTCTCCAGAAGCTCAAGGGCAGCTTCGGTGGCCCCGGCCTCGAGGGCACCGAGCAGATGATGGGGTCGATCGGACTGCACCCCGCGAAGCACCAGGCCTGGGCCGCGGCCCTCAGCGAGACGATCGGCGGTGGCCTCACGGTCGCCGGTTTCCTCACTCCCCTGGGCCCGGCGATGATCATCGGGAGCCAGGCCGTGGCCATCCAAAAGGTGCATGCCAAGAATGGCGTCTGGATCACCGGCGGTGGCTACGAGTACAACGTGACGATCATCGCCGCCGCCCTGGCCCAGGCGTTCGATGGCGCCGGGCCGGTGTCGCTCGACGGCCTGTTCGGTAGGCAGCGCTCGGGGGTGGGGTGGGGGTTGGTGAGCCTGGTCCTCGGTCTCAGCGGAGCAGCCGTCACCTTGTCAGTGGCCGACAGGTTCAAGCCGGGTGAGAGCGACGCCACCGCCGCCGCCTCGACGACGGACGCGGCACGAGCGTGACGGGGCTGATCACGAGCTGTCGACCCTGAGAAGCAACGACCTCAACTCCCGTTTCGTCAGCGGATGACCGCAAGTTGCTCGCGCTGAGCTCGGGGTGCTCTTGGCCCCAGCCCAGTTGGACCATTCCTAATGTACGGAACCGTACAGACGGGGTACCATGACGGGGAGGCAGGTGAAGCCAGCTGTTGAGGTTGCCAATCGCAGCTTCGCAGCGATACTTCGGCACCCATTCAGTCGCCCCCCTCCGCTTGGCCCGCGGGTCGTCGCGGGGAGAGAAGGGAGCGTCGTCAAGGATCACGGAGGCCCCCAGAGCCGGCTCCGAGCAGTTCGTGAAGGCGCCTGAGAATCTGCAACGACACACGCCAGATTCCCGGTCCGGAGCAACAGTAGGGAGCAAACCGTGTTTGACGACCAGACCGCAGAGCAGATCCGGGATTTGGCTGTCGGGTCGCACGTGCTCGAGGCGAAGGTCAGACGGGCCATCCTCGAGCAGCTGTTCGCCCAGTCGGAACAGGTGGTTGGGGCAAGGGAGATCCTCGATCTGGCCGAGGGCTTTGCGTGGGCGACCAACCCTAGCCAGTCTCACGGCGGCAGATCAGGACAACTCGAATAGGTGTCTCGACGCCGTGATTGCAGGGGATATTGCGGTCGTCCGCGAGGGCCTGCGTCGGTGGCCCGAGAGCCGGAAACCGGCAGTGCGGCCGCGGGACGCTATGGAACGCTGTGATCCACTCCCCTACGACAGGACGGCTATGGCCACCGATGATCCGCTTCGGGCGGCGCTGAGCTCTTCTCGTTGGTGCCACGGCGTCGCTACGACACCGTCTTCTTCGCCTCCTGGTTGTCGCACGTGCCGCCCGAGCTCTTCGCTTCGTTCTGGGACATGCTCGGCCAGGCGCTGTCCCCCTTAGGTCGCGTCCAGTTCATCGATGAACAGCCGGCGGGTCTCGAGTTCTACCACGAGACCGTGCTGGCCGACTCGCCTGTTCCCAGCGTCGAACGGAGGCTGGCGGACGGGAGCCGTCACCCGGTCGTGAAGATCTTCTACGAGCCGGACGAGCTCGCCGAGAAGCTGAGGGGACTCGGTTGGGAGCCGCAGGTGTGGCCAGTGGACGACGTCATGTTCGCGGGGACAGCTCGCCCGTGCGCGTGATTGCTACGTGGTCAGACGTCTGCGCCAGTTCACGCGGTCACGGCGCACCGAACAGCTCCATGCAGGGTTCCAGGTTGTGGATCTTGATGTCGTCACGCTTGTCCTTGGCCCAGCGCTCACGACTCAGCGTCATCCGAATGACCCTGGCGACACAATGGCGCTGATCGAAGGCGGACCCGGCCAAATCGAAACGACGTGAACACCGTGAGGCTCTACCGGCGAAAACGGGTCCCCACTCCGAGACAAACCTTGCTCACAATGGCCGGGCTTACTCTGGATCCCGCTGAGGGCGCCGTACTGGGAACTGCCGATTGGCGGGCGACGGCTGGCGATGACCGAAGAACAACTTGTGGGTACCGAGAACCCGTCCGACCAGCTCGGACCACGAGCCGGTACTCGTCAAATGAGCCTGCCGACCTTGTCGGTCCGTCGGATGGGGATAACCGATCGGTGAGGGTGGGGCGACTTCCGACTCGCCGGCGCCGGCTGATTCAGAGATCGGTCGCTCAGTGCGGCACAGCGGGAACAGCTGGAGCAATCGAACGAAGGCCTCGTAGAGGAAGGAGAGCGCCACGACCCATCTTTGTCGACAGCCTGATGTCGGCGAAGGTCCAGGTGGAGGGCTTGGACGGACTTCTCGGCACCCACACGGTGATGAGCAGCCTGGCCGACCCTCGACGTCTTACGCGTCCAGCCCTGGGGTGATTGTGGGCGGCGTAGCCTTTTATGGCGATCTAACCTGATCTCGCATGATTTGGACGAATGCGGATGTTGAAATGCCCGGTAGGCGACGTATAGTTGGTGTTACCTAGCGGGCGAAGTGTGAGACGTTTGGAACCCGGTTAGACCGTTCGTTCGCACCAGCCGAGATTGAGATCATTCTCTGCGAGGATCGGGGCGGACAATGGGCGGGTCAGCCAGGACAATCAGCGGTCCTCGAGTGGGGGGTGGGCGAGCCAGAGGTCGGAGCGGACCGAGGCTGCATTTGGGGCGGGGGAAGTCGCGAACGGCTGCCCGACCTCGGATGGAAGCGCTTTCGCATGCGTGACATCTCAATGATTCTTTGTGGTGCAGGAGGAGCGGCGGCCACGTTTCTGCTGCAGCGGTATGGCTTATCGCCAGTGATTGCCGCCTGCTTGATCGGGCTAGCCGGCGCGGGTGTCGCGGCTTTAGCTTCGACCCCTTCTCTTGCTGCGGTAATTTTTGCAGGAGCTTTTGTCGGAATGTCAGCTCTCACTCTAACGTCACTGACCCTTATTGTGATCGCTGGTGCCGGCTCGGGCCTTCTGTACATACTGATGACCAAATTCAATATATTTTCTGGGTACGGCGGTCGTCTAGGTTCTATTGCGTTTATTTCAATTACAATTGTCATTTTTATCACGCACTACCACTCATCCATAAAACGGTAGCGTGCTTAACTCTGACTACCCGTCCCTGCCCGGTTGCGCAGGCTCCGGCCTCAAGTCGAGGACAAACTCAACCAGCGGCGTCTCCACCTGCGCGCCGAGGCCGAATGGTTGATCGCAGCCGCGCCCCTATGTGGACGGCGGCTACGCCCTGTGAGTTTCGACGCCACCCGTCTTTCTGAGCTGCGGCTCGGCCACCACGACAGACAGCCGAGCGACGACTCGAGCGTCGAGCGGTTCCAGCCTTATCCCATCTGGCTGGTGAACTGGTTCATGTCGAAATAGTCCCGCCAAGCGGTGATCTTGCCGTTGCTGACCTCGAAGGTCCCCATGACCGGCAGGCCGAAGGACTTATCGGGAAGCTTGAAGACGTCCTCCCGCTCGGTCATCACGACCGGTCCGTTGGCTGCGATGTTGATGATGCGGAACTCGATCGCTTCGACGCCCGGTGCCCCAGGGCGGATGAACGTGGCGATGTTGTTGGCGATGGCGTCCCTGCCGGTGACCGGCGCCAGCGGGATGTTGTGGTAGACGGCGTCGTCGGTGAAGAACGCGGCCAGGTCGTCGGCGCCAATCCCGTCGGACCACGCCCGACAGAACCCACGGACCACCTCGATCTCGTTTTCC
Organism: Acidimicrobiales bacterium; assembly: GCA_036491125.1. Lineage (NCBI taxonomy): Bacteria > Bacillati > Actinomycetota > Acidimicrobiia > Acidimicrobiales > Acidimicrobiales bacterium. The sequence goes on from DASXCO010000107.1 coordinate 5,721, forward strand.
ATCTGGTTCCCCTCCTGCGGTCGAGCTTCGGCGGAATGGCCGTAACGTAGTCGTTCAGCGCCACACTCGAGCTCGAGGATAAAACGAGCTCTCGACATCACCGGACTCCCTTGGTTGCTCGAGCTCCGACGCCGAGCGCTTTCGCTCAACCCGCCCTGGAGTGGGAGTCTGGCTTCACGTGCTGAAACGCGTGGCCATCAGGCTCGCTCTTTGACGGGAGGCCTGGACTGCAGTCGCGAGCGTATCGATGTCGTACGCACCGTGGTGCCGGCGTCCGCGTGAGCAGGAACACCCGGAGCCGAGTGGCGGAGCGAGGCGTGATCAACGCCAGCGCTCCAAGTGCGAATGCCGTGTCGGTCGACATCGCTGCGCCCCAACCGTGGCCGCCCCCAGTTCCGGCGTTGAACGAGATGTAGATGGCGATCGGCACCGTCATCCCGCCGAGCGCTGCCACCACCGTGCTGGCAAGTCGTTGCCGCTGGCGCAGCTCGCCGATGTCGAGCTCACGTTTGGCCTCGAGGCCGACGACAAGAAAGAAGAGTGTCATCAGGCCTTCGTTCACCCAGTGACGTAGATCGGTCGAGATCCCGCTACCGCCGAGCCGAATCGAGAGCGTCGCAACCCGGGCCTCTAATTGATCGCGCCACGGGGGTTGCCTTGCCACGCGAAGAGGTCGGGCCATCATTTGTCTGGCCCCCTATGTCAAAGAGTCTGGTCGATGATCATCGAACTCTCTCTCCCCGATGTACTGCAGTCCCAAGGGAACTTCGAGACGAAGCGCTGGCGAGAGAACACTCCGGGTGGCTCATGGTCGGTGCAGATCCTGAGGTGTTACGGGCCGACCTCGATCCCGAGAGGCGAGCGCTGGTCATCGAGGCGTAACACCTTGGCCGTTGGCGTGACGAAACACCGTGTCGCCCACTCGCCCCACCCCGTTGCGCTCGTCTCACCGTGGTGGGCCGTCTCAACTGTCCTCGCAGATGAAAGGACTGGCGGTACCGGCCACCCTCGCTTCGGTGGTCATCTTCGTCATCGCCTCCATCAGGGGAGGCCACTTTCTTTACGCCGCTTCTCTCCTGACGCTCGGCGTTGGCCTGGCGGGGTTTCTGGCCTTGCCTGCACCTCCGGCGGCTCGGTGGCCGCGCCTCTTCCATCTTGGGCTCAGCCTCGCCCTCGCCTCGGCCCTGGCCGACGGATTCCTCGATCTCGTCAATGCCATCGGGACCGCCACCAACATCACCACCATCGGCATCATCGTCGGATTGGCGCTGGCGTTCATCGGCCGCAGCCATTCCCGGGGCAAATCATGACGCTGACCCTCACGCTCGGGCCACACTTGGCGTCCTGGGCGGAATGGACCCCGGACCGACCTGCGATCCATCCTTTCGGTGTGCCGAGATCGCCGGCGGCGGACCACCGCGATGAGGTCGTCCTCCTCGCCCGTCTTCGAGCGGGCGATGAAGCAGCTTTCGCATGGCTTGTGGACCAGTACTCGCCTCCGTTGCTGCGGCTGGCCGCCGTCTACGTCTCCAGCCGGGCCAGCGCCGAAGAGGTAGTCCAGGAGACCTGGGTCGGTGTGATTCGGGGGATCGACGGTTTCCAGGGCCGCTCCTCGATCAAGACCTGGATCTACCGGATCCTCATGAACATCGCCCGCACCCGCGGGGCCAGGGAGACCCGAAGTGTCCCATTCTCGTCTGCGGCCACCGCCCTGGACGAGGGCGGCGGACCAGCCTTCGACCCCGAGCGATTCCTTCCTCAGAGCCACGAGCAATGGCCGGGGCACTGGGCCTCTTTCCCCCAGCCCTGGGAGAACGAGCCGGAGGATCGTCTTCTGGCGGGAGAGACCATGGATCTGGTCAAGGCTTGCATCGCGGATCTGCCACCGGCTCAGCGTGAGGTGACCGTCCTCCGCGACGTCGAGGGCCTGAGCGCGGTCGAGACCTGTGGTCTTCTCGGCATAACAGACGCAAGCCAGCGAGTTCTCCTCCACCGAGGCCGCTCGAAGATCCGAGCGGCCCTGGAGCACCACTTTGGAGCCACCTCATGAACCCTCTCGACTCTCTTCCCGACAACGACTTCCCGTGTCAGATCTTCGTGGAGATCGTCACCGACTACCTCGAGGGCGCCCTGCCCCCCGATATCGTGGCCCGCATCGACATCCATCTGGCCGAGTGCTCGGGCTGTACGAGCGTCCTCGAGCAGCTGCAGCAGGTGATACGGGTCTCGCAGCGCGCGGCTATCACCCAGGTGGACAGTCTGGACCCATCGATGCGCCAGCAGCTCCTCGACGCCTTCAGTGAGGCGCGGGGCTCATGAATGGCATGTTGGTCACCGCGGGGTGACATCCGCCGAGGAACGCTGGTCGACGAGACTCCTCTAGGTCAGGGCTGGTCGATGGTCGAACCAGAATCGAGGTCGAGTGCACAGGAGTTGATGCACCAGCGCTTACCGGTGGGCCGAGGCCCGTCAGCGAACACGTGGCCGAGATGCGACCCGCACTGTCGGCACCGCACCTCGGTGCGGGCTCCGAGAAGGCCCCAATCTCTGTGGAGGGTCACGGCGTCACGCACACTCGCCTCGGTGAAGCTGGGCCAGCCCGTACCAGAGTCGAACTTCGCCTCCGAGGAGAACAGAGAAGCCGAGCACGCCGCACACCGATAGAGCCCATCGTCATGGCAGTCGACGTACTTGCCCGTGAAGGCCCTCTCGGTGCCCGAGTGGCGCAACACCCGGTACTGCTCGGGCGTGAGCTCGCGTCGCCACTCCTCGTCCGTCTTCGTCACCATCGGCTCCATGACGTGCTCCTCGTCGACTTCGATCTAACCAGGCATGGATTGGTCCGGTGAGGGCCCCAACTGTTACGCCACTGGCCTGCATTCGGTTCGAGCCGGTCCATCCCAGCATAAGCCCGGTGCTCAACGCGCTCGCGTGCGCAGTGCAATTCCGGCAGTAACAGATGACTTGCCGGCTGGACTATTAGCTCTGAGACACCACTCAGAGACGACGAGGCTGTGCGGAATACCCGAAAGCGGGTGAAGAGATTGTTCAGGACGAGACGCCCCGACTCCCGCGCCGGAGCCGAGCGGGTCGCGCCAGCTCCGCCCATCGTGGCTCATGGACCGCCGGGGGCCGAGCGGGCCACGTTCGCGGCGGGATGCTTCTGGGGTGTCGAGGCCGCGTTCCGTGAGGTCGAGGGGGTGTTGGACGCCTCGGTCGGCTACACCGGAGGCCATCAGGCAAACCCCAGCTACGGCCAGGTACGCCTGTACGGACCAATGGAGGATCCATGAAGCAAACGAATGACGCCGTGGACTACCCAGCGATGGTCGCCCCGGTCAACCTCGTTGAACCGGTCCCACGGCGTGTTCGGGCATTCCTTGGCGGCCAGACTGTGTTCGACACTACCCGGGCGCTCTATGTGTGGGAGTGGGAGTACTACCCGCAGTATTACATCCCGCTCGCCGACCTCGCCGAAGATGTGCTCGTCGATGAGCACCATCCCCGGCACACCAAGCAGGGTCTGGCGCAGATGCACGCCCTGGCGGCCGGGGATCAGACCCGTGGTGGCGCGGCTCGGGTCTTCACCGAGCCGACGGTCGAAGCGCTTGTGGACACGGTGCGGTTCGAGTGGACTGCCCTGGACCACTGGTTCGAGGAAGACGAACACATCTTCGTCCACCCCCGCAACCCTTACGTCCGGGTCGACGCCCTTCGCTCGACCCGCAGGGTACGAGTCGAGCTCGAGGACGTCCTACTCGCCGAGTCGTCCTCACCGGTGATGGTGTTCGAGACCGGTCTGCCCACCCGCTACTACTTCAACCGCACCGAGGTCCACTTCGAGAACCTCGAGCCGACCGACACGGTCACCGAGTGCCCCTACAAGGGAACGACCAGCGGCTACTGGTCCATCAGAACGAGCCATGCCGTGCATCGCGACCTGGCCTGGGCCTACGATTTCCCGACCCGCCAGCTCCTTCCGATCACAGGACTGGTCTCGTTCTACAACGAGAAGGTCGACATCACCATCGACGGGCGGCGCCTGGCCCGCCCCAGGACCCACTTTTTCCGCTGAGCCCCACGTCGTGACCCTCGATGAAGGTCACGAGCTCCGATACCGAGTAGGCGCGCCGTTGTCAGCCCATCTGCTGAGCTTCGTACAACTTGACCGATCCACCGCTACTCAGCCCCGGGCAACCCTTGGCCATGACGACGGCATCGTGAAGATTGCCAGCCTCGATCACGGTGTAGCCGGTCGCAGGATCCGGTCCGCTACCCGGACTCGGTGTTCCGTCCGATGCGATCGTTGCCGAATCGCCGAATGGGGCGCCAATATCAACCACGGAGTCTCCGAGCTCGGCGAACCAAGCCATCCACCGATCCATGACGGCTTGGGATGGGGCCTCTGGGCTCTCACCTCCGTGGAACATCAGCACAAACTTTGCCATCTCGGTCCCCTCGCGTCTTGTAAGTGTCGAGAACGGCTGGCGACTCGTCGAACCGCTGCTCGAGCCACCTGGTCCGCTCCGCCGGTCTCCGATCGGTTCGTGGGGTCCTTCAGAGACCGACTCGGTGATCGCCGCCCAACACGGATGGTACCGCCCCACACAATAACGATCTCGCCCGAGGAAAGGAGGCAGCGTTACTCCATTGCCTTCTTAGTGCCACCGCCAAGTCCAGATTGCCGAAGTCTTGCCCCGATATGGCATCGATCCACGCCTCGCTCGCCTACCGACAGTGACATGCGGGCTCGACGATGTCTGCCACTTTCCTTGCAGGCGAGGCTTGTCACCCTATTCGATCAGTCCTCACCACGACCGTAGGGAGCAGCGCCCGCATCCTCCTCCCGCAGCCGATCCAGCCGCCGATGGACGTCGCCCAGCTCCGGACTGCCCCCGTCAGCCGTCCCTCACGAGTAGATTGGGACGCATGGCAACGTGGGTGAAGGCCATCGTCAGGGAAGATCCCGACCCGGTAGGCAAGCGAGACCCGCGAAGGAGAGTCACCCACGCCTACGACTTCGATGTGGGCAAGCCCGCTCACCCAATCACTTACCAATACGAGGTCCGCAAGGACGAACCCTGGAGAGATCCCATCGTAGGGGGCGACCGGTGCGCCGAGTGCGAAGGGGCCGCAGGGTGATGATGGGCGACCTCCACCGGCTCGCCGTCAACAACAAACCAGCGGCCTCGGGACAGCGGGCCACGTAAGTCACCTGAGGCAAAGGTCGTCAAGAACCGCCTCCACCTCGACCTCATCAGCGACACGTTCGATGCCGAGATGAAGCGCCTCCTGACCCTCGGGGCTGAAAGGCTCCGCGACGTCCAACGCGACAACGCCCGCTGGCCGACCTTCGCCGACATCGAAGGCAAACGAGTTCGACCTCATCGCCGGATGACACCGAGGCCGGATCTCGTCCTAGCCGCCGCCATAACCCCGAACTCGCCGAACGCGAACGCGCCTCGGCCCGTAGAGCCGAGGGCAGTTCCGCTGTGGACGGCCGTCGGATTGAGGGAGTAGCTCGTCGGCTATCAATGGCGAGACGACCGTTGACCGCGGCTCGCCACAGGTGTATCGCTGGACGAGAGCGATCGACCGAGGGAGACCCGATGACGCTACCCCGACATGATGTCGTAAGCGGTCTCGTGGCCGAGCTTGGCAGCTTTCATCAACTGATCGCTGATTTCACGGATGAGGACTGGGCTAGGCCCACGCGCTGTGAGGCCTGGACAGTGGGGGACATGGCGGCGCACGTCACTGGGACCATGGCCGACATCACCGCAGGCCGGGTGGACGGCATCGACACCCAGGAGTGGTATGACCGCCAGATCGAGGAGAGACGGGGCCGCTCCCCACGGCAGTTGAGCTCCGAGCTCGACGAGGTCATCAAGGCCACCGACGATCTCATGGGCGGCATCGACCAGGCAGCGTGGGATGGTCCGGCGCCGCCGGGGGTGGCCGGCACACTGGGTGCCGGAATCGAGTCCTTGTGGTGCGGGATCTACATCCACCGCGAGGACCTACTGGCCGCTCTGGAGCGTCCTCCCGCCAGGGGGGAGGGTCAACGAGCCGCCCTCTCGTACACAGTCGATGTCCTCACCGACAGGGGGTGGGGCCCAGCCACGCTCGCATTGGACGGTGTCGAGGAGATCTCGATCGGGTCTGGAGGGGCTCGGATCGGCGGAGATCCGCTCGCCTTCGTCCTGGTCGCCACCGGACGAGCCGACCCTGGCATCCTGGGGCTGGATGACCGCGTCAACATCTACAGCTGAGGCACCCTGGTCCGGCCCTGACCACCCAGAGGGCGTCCCGGAGGAGTTCAACCCTCCACCGAGGAGAGCCGCCATCTTCCGGGGACCCCGCGGAGCACGTGCGCTCCCCGGTCCGAGAACTTGATGCCGGATCCGATGACAAGATCGACAAGGGTCCGCGACACGAGCACCTGCCCGGGACGCGCTAGAGCAGCGACCCTTGCTGCGATGTGGACGGCTAGACCGGCGATGTCGTCGCCGTAGAGCTCGATCTCCCCGGTGTGGAGGCCGGCACGGACCTCCAATCCGAGTTGAGCGGCAGCCTCCCGGATGGCACAAGCACACGTCACGGCCCGAGCCGGCCCATCGAAGGTCGCCACCGCGCCGTCGCCGGCGGTGGTCACACGGCGGCCCCTGAAGCGGACCAGCTCACGTCTAACCGCTGTGTCGTGCCCCCCGAGGAGCTCCTTCCAACGCCTGTCACCAACCTCGGCGATGCGTCGCGTCGATCCGACGATGTCGGTGAACAGGACCGTGGCCAGCGCCCGATCCGAACGCGGGCCGTGACGAATGCCGGTAACGAATTCCTCGATTTCATCGAGCATCGACTCGGTCTCACCAACCCAGTACAGGTCGTCGGCTCCGTCGAGCTCGACGTACTTGGCCTTGGGAATGTGCTCGGCCAGGTAACGGCCGTGGCCCACACGGAACGCACGGTTGTCCCGACGATGAAGCACGAGGGTCGGCACGCGCACCAAGGGAAGAACCGGTCGGAGGTCGGCCCGGAAGTAGACGGCCTGGATGGCCCGGGCCATGGCGGGACTGCCACCTCGATATCCGGCTCTGACCCACCAGTCCCGGAAGGCCTTGTCGCCGGCCATCGTCGGGGCAGCCGCGGCCAGGTAGTCGTAACCCCGCTGGACCGCATCCGGTTCCATGTTGAGCTCGAGGAACTTGTCGAGAATCGGCTTAGGAATGCCAACCTCATAGTCGTCGCCGCGGGCCAGGCGCGCGGTCCCATTCACGACGACCAGGCTGGTGACCCTTTCTGGGTAGGTGGCTGCCATCAGTACGCCTTCGAGCGATGAGTCACGAGCCGCCAGCACTGCAGCTTGACGAGAGCCGACGGCATCCATCACCGCCAGCGCGTCCTGAACCCACTGCTCCAGCGTGGTTGGCCCGGTCGGTACCCGGTCCGACAGGCCCACACCTTGCCGATCGAATCTGATAACCCGGCTGAACGACGCCAGCCTGTCGTGGAATCGGGCGAGCAGCGGCTCGTCGTCCATGCTGTCGATGGAGAGCAGCGGGGCGCTCGAGAACGCGAGAAGGTCCGGCGATCCCGTGCCCAGCACCTGATAGGCGATGTGTACACCACCGCTCATGGCGTAATGGATCTCCCCCATGGTCATCGCCTTACAGTGTGCCGACAAACCAGGAGCGGTGCTCGACTCGCCGGGAATATGCACCCAGACCCGGCCAACGACACCGAGCAGGCCGAACACTCAGGAAAGGCCGATCCACAACCACGCCGAGGGCGACCACGGCAGCCGCGACATGCTCGCCCACATCCTCGAAGAAGAAGAGGACCACGCCAACTGGCTGGAGACCCAACTGGGCCTCATCGCTCAGCTGGGCGAGGCGCACTACCTCGCCCAGCAGGTACGAAGCTAGAGCGCTCCGGGAGGTCAGGCCTTGTCGACGTAGAGCTGTTCGGCCAAGGCCGGACCGACGGCGATCGTGTTGCCACCGACGTCGAGGGTGAGGGTCCCGTCAGGGGCACGGTCGCGAACCTCGGCCGTGGCCCCGGGTCGCAGGCCGTGGGTGTCGAGGTAAGTGAGGATGTCGAGGTCGATCTCCACCGTCTCGGTGATCCGTTGGAGTTGGATCTGCTGGCCCACCTCGGCCAAGGCGAGGCTTTGCAGCTTCGGGCGGGGCGCGCCCGAACCGGGGATTGGGTTGCCGTGCGGGCAGGTGGCCGGGTTGTGGAGCAGTGTCACGAGGTGCTCCTCGACCTCGTCGGAGATCACGTGCTCCCAGCGGCCGGCCTCCATGTGGGTCTTGTGCCACTCGAGGCCGATCACGTCAGTGAGTAGACGTTCGGCGAGACGATGCTTGCGCACCACGCTCTCAGCTCGCTGGTGACCCCTGTTCGTCATCCGCAGCGACCGCTCGGCGACCCCCACGTAGCCCTCATCCACGAGCCGGCGCACCATCTCTGTCACCGCCGGCGGGCTGTGGCGAAGGCGCTCGGCCAGGCGGGCCCGGATGACGGGGACGCCCTCTTCCTCGAGCTCGTACATCGCCTCGAGGTACTCCTCGACCGGCGGGTGAAAGCCTTCGGCCACTGAAGGTGAGCGTAGCCAGGCGTGGTCGGCCTCGGGCCCTGTTGGCGCGCAACGAGTTCACGATCACGGCTCCGGTAGGCGCGCTTGACACGCTCTATTAGGTGTGCCTAACTATCCCTCTCTTGTTAGGACTGCCTACCTGCTGGGGACAGCGGTCGGGCCGCTCAGAAGGAGGAACGGCATCGATGGGCGAGGCTCAGACACTGGCACTCGGGGCGGTCGCCGGCTTCACCATCTTGCTCGGCCTCCCGGTCGGGCGCTTGAGCAAGCCCAGGCCGGGTCTGCGCCAGTTTCTCAACGCCATCGCCATCGGCATCCTGTTGTTCCTCGTATGGGACGTCCTCTCCCACGCCTTCGAGCCCATCGACCAGGCCCTGTCGAACCTGCACGACGACAAAGGTGGCCTGTGGCCGGTGATCGGCTACGGGGCCCTGTTCTTCGCCGGTATCGGTGTCGGGCTCGTCAGCCTCCTGTACTACGAGCGGTTCCTGGCCCGCCGGCCGGAGAAGCGGTTCGGCCCAGGGGCGATGGCCGTCGCCGAGACCAGGCAGTTCGGGGTGGCCGGCCTCACCGGCCCTCAGCGCCTGGCCCTGCTGATCGCGGTCGGGATCGGGCTGCACAACTTCGGGGAGGGCCTGGCCATCGGTGGAAGCGCCGCCCAGGGCGAGATATCGCTGGCCACGCTGCTGGTGATCGGCTTCGCCCTGCACAACGCCACCGAGGGATTCGGCATCGTTGCCCCCCTGGCCGCCGAGTCCGAGCGCCCCAGCTGGACGTTCCTCCTCGTCATGGGCGTCATCGGTGGAGGACCCACGTTCGTGGGCACAGCCGTGGGTCGACAGTTCACCAGCGACCCGGTGAGCGTCGTCTTTCTGACCCTGGCCGCCGGCTCGATCCTCTACGTCGTCATCCAGCTCCTCGGCGTGGCCCAGAAGGTGGGCCGTCGGGAGCTTCTCATTTGGGGGATCTTCCTCGGCCTGGCCGCCGGGTTCGCCACGGACATGGTCGTCACCGCGGGAGGCGCCTGACGAGCTGAGCCAGTGCGCGCCGCCTGAGCGCCTGCCGAGGATGCGACCACCGCGTTCGGGGGGGAACCGCCCCAGCAACTGATGGACACGACGAACCATGCGCCTCTCTTGCCTGCTGGCCTGCTCCCCGGACCCTTTCCAGGGGTCACGGTTCCGCTCACCGAGATGACCGAGAACGCACTTGCGGCCGTGGGATGGGGGCCGGCCGGCGAGCACTTCGCCTCCGCGGGCAACTGGCAGCGGTACTACGCGAACGGAACGCCTCAGGGGACGGGGCAGGCAGGTGAGCACGCGGCGTGATTGCTGACGGGCCGCTACAACTCCGAGGTCTACGCCATCGACACGACCACCGGTCAGCTGCTGGCCCGCATACCCGTGGGCCACGGCCCCCACGGCCTGAGCGTCTACCCCCAGCCGGGGCGGTACTCGCTGGGGCACACGGGGGTCTTCCGGTAGCGCTTCGGCGCGGCGTGAGACTTCCCGTCCATGGACAACCGTGTTCCTGTGTCGGCTCTACCTTCTTGTGTTCGTCACGGTCCGACGGCCGGGTGCGACGAGCTGCGGATTACGAGACCATGCGCCCCCAGGCTGAAAGGCACTATCTGTCCTCATTCTGACCAGTGACAGGCAGGACCCAGCCGGAAGCACGGAGAATCCATGGGCCGATGCCGGGGCGAGGTCGGGCAATGCGATCGCGGCCTGCGGCGACACCGTCAGCGGCGCCGAGGCGCCTGCCTGATCGCCGGCTGGCCAGCGCCACTTGTCGTACTCTGACGCCGAGGGACGCAAGCGACGGGTTCCGCACCAATATTGCGGAGGCCCTCGAGCGGGGCGTGGCCTCGCGTCTGTTGATCACTCGTGCTGCGGCACGACTCCTGCTGGCCCTCGACGCCCTGGCAGCTCCGCTCCTTTGGCACCTGCGAAAGCAGTCAAGCCGAGTGCCTTTCTTCACCGAAACAGCTTCATCCAGCCGTCAGCGCATCCTCAGAAGAGGGCTCCTCACGTACTCGGCCGCCCTGATCACTATCGGCGTTGCTGTCGCCGCCGGGCTCGTACCTGGGCGCTCGGCGGTCAACCTGGCCACTCGACGTTCCGGGCTTGCCTCAGCCGCGGACGGCGCTAACGGCCCTGACCTGCGGGGCACTGTCCCCGTTCCGCCGAGTTCGCCACCTGGTCCGATCAGTACGCCCTCCACCCCGACCAGGGCAGCGCCGCCGAGCAAGCTTCCCCTTTCCCCACCGACATACGTCAATCCCCTCTCAACGGTTGCCGACCTCCAGCCGAAGCGCATCGACGAGGGCGTCGACTACGCCGGATCAGGCCCGCTGTTGGCGCTCGGAAGTGGGGTCATCCGGATCACGTCCGAACCTGGCTGGCCCGGTAACACCTTCATCTCCCTTCAGCTGGACAAGGGACAACTGGCTGGACGGATCATCTACTACGCCGAGAACATCACCCCCACGGTCAACGTAGGTCAGCATGTCAACGCCGGTGATGTGGTCGGCATTCTTCACGACGCCTACCCGTACTTGGAGATCGGTTGGGCCGGCGGCGGCACGATGGGCGGCACTCTTGGAGATGCTTTGGCCCGATCCAAGGGCGGCGACCGAGAGGGCGTGTCGACGGCGGTCGGGGTCAACTTCAACCAGCTGCTGGTGCTGCTGGGCGCTCCTAGCGGGATCCAACAAGGAGTGATGGGAACGCTTCCCTCATCTTGAGGGCCTCGCTCTAGTGGCTTTGCCCTGGCGCAGCGCTTTCTTCGACACTGCGGCGTCGATCTGCGTCGGCTCATCCCATCGCCCTGACTTGGTGCGTGGGGCTTGGCCTGAAGGGGTCCAGAACCCCGATCCCGGCCCTGACCTGGTCGTTTCGCTCGGTCAGGACTGGCTGGCGCGGACATCCCAGGCGGGGTATGTCTTGGTTATGCGGAGGGCGGGACGGGATGGTTGGAGCGGATCAGGTTCGTCGGGTCCACGTCGGCCTTGATGCGCCGCAAACGGCGTAGGCCTCGGGTTGCCAGAAGTCGCTCGGATCCCGGCTGGTCTCGGCCAAGTTCATATACATGTGCCCGGCCTGCCAAGGGCCCATGTGCTGCTTCACGGTCTGAGCGCGCGTCTCCACCGCCGCCTTGACCTCCGGCGTCGGCGCCATGCCGACGGACAGCAGGACGTACTCGGCGTCGATCGAGCCGAGGGCGCCGTTCTCGGGTCGGGCGCGCCCGAGCTCACCGCCGAGGTGGCGCACCTCGACCG
>DASXCO010000108.1 GCA_036491125.1 Acidimicrobiales bacterium
CGTTCTGGTCGTTCACGATGATCATCATCGACATCCTGATCATTTACGGCCTCATCGCCCGGGTGGACGAGTACGAGGTGCGATAAGCGACGACGGAGCCAAGAGCGGGGTCGGCCGGGCAGGCTCAGTGGTGGAACGAGCTGCGGTGCTCGCCCACCCCGCCGCCGGTACGGTCGAGCGAGGCCACGGCTCGACGCAGGTCCTCCAGAAACAGGTCGGCGGCGTCCTTGCTGCCCTGTCGCACGACGACCCGGCACGCGGCCAGGTCGGTTCGGTTGGCGGGAAAGGTGTACGCCGGCACCTGCCACCCGCGTTCGCGCAGGTGAGCTGAGAGGTCGAACACGTCGAACTTCGAGCCGGGCTTGGTCGTGAAGGCGAACACCGGCAGCTCCGAGCCGTCGGTGAGGAGGTCGAACCGGCCAGTCGCCGCGACCTGCTCCGCCCCGTACATGGCGACGTCCCGGCAGCCCTGCTGCACGGCCCGATATCCATGCCGGCCCAGGCGCAGGAAGTTGTAGTACTGGACGGCCACCTGGGCCCCGGGGCGGGAGAAGTTCAGGGCGAAGGTCGGCATGTCGCCACCCAGGTAGTTCACATGGAAGACGAGCTCGTCGGGCAGGGCGTCGGCGTCGCGCCAGATGATCCAGCCCACCCCCGGGTACACCCGCCCGTACTTGTGACCCGAGGTGTTGATCGACGCCACCCGCGGTAGCCGGAAATCCCATACGAGCTCCGGGTCCACGAACGGGGCGATCATCGCACCCGAGGCCCCGTCCACGTGCACCGGGATGTCCATGCCGGTGCGGGCCTGAAGATCGTCGAGGCCGCTGGCGATGTCCGCCACGGGCTCGTAGCTGCCGTCGAAGGTCGACCCGAGGATTGCCACGACCCCGATGGTGTTCTCGTCGCAGGCGGCGACCGCCTCGGCCGCGCCGAGATGGTACCGGGAGCCCTCGATCGGGACGAGTCGGGGCTCGACCTCGAAGTAGTTGGCGAACTTCTCCCAGCACACTTGGACGTTGACGCCCATGACGATGTTGGGGTTGGTCGCGTCCTTGCCCTCCGCTCGGCGCCGGGCGCGCCAGCGTCGCTTCAGTGCCATCCCGGCGAGCATGCACGCTTCGCTGGAGCCCGTGGTCGAGCACCCCGTCCCACCCGACTCGTCGGACGCGTGCCAGAGGCCGGCGAGGATGTTGACACAGCGCCTCTCGAGCTCGGCGGTCTGCGGATACTCGTCCTTGTCGATCATGTTCTTGTCGGAGCACTCCGCCATCAGCTGATCTGCCTGGGGCTCCATCCAGGTGGTCACGAACGTGGCCAGGTTCAATCTGGAGTTGCCGTCCAGCAGGAGCTCCTCGTGGATGAGGCGGTAGGCGGCCTCTGCGGGCATCGGCGCATCGGGCAGCCGCAGGCGGGGGACCTGATCACAGTCCGTGTCCAGGAGAAACAGGGCGTCGCCGGCGAGCAACTCCGTCTCGGCTGCGCTCGACTTCTCGTGCAGGGCCATTGATGCTCCTCTTGTTCGCGAGCCGGTGGGGCTCGGTCCAGCAAGCCGCCCAGGTCCCATTAGGCCGACCGCAGACGGCTCGGACATCACCCTGAGGGGGTGATCCGATGCCGGCGCGCATCCGTACCCCTGTCCGCCCTCCGGCCGTAAGCTGCTCCAATCGCTGACAGTGACACTCCGGAACCCCAGGGACGGGGCGGGGACCGGCGGGCGGGTCGGGCCTGGCGGGAGATGGCCCGGCGGCTCGAGCGCGGGGACACCTACGTCGCCGTGCTCGTGCTGCTGGTCGTGACCTACTTCCTGGTCTCGCTGCTGCCTGATGCCACGTGGAGCCAAATAATCCAGGAGCTCGCGGTCGGGTTCGTGCTGCTGATCACCCTGCGCACGTCCCACGCCCGGCCCCGGCTGCAGCGGGGGGCCCGGGCTGGCGTGGTCGGTGGCCTGGTATTGACGCTGATCGGCTCCCGCGTCGGGGGCACGCTGGCCCTCGTCCACCTCGTGTTCCTGCTGCTGCTGATGGTGACGCCGGTCGTCATCCTCAACCGGATCCTGCGTCATCCCACCGTCAACATCGAGACGATCGCCGGCGCCATCGACGTCTACGTGATCCTGGGCCTGATCTTCTCCGCGCTGTACCGGTCGATCGCCTCCATCGCCGGGACGCCATTCTTCGCCCAGACCAACCACGCCAGCGCCAACCAGTTCCTGTATTTCAGCTTCGCCACCCTGACGACGGTGGGGTACGGAGATCTCACGGCGGCCACCAACTTCGCGCGTTCCGTCGTGGTGATCGAGGCCCTGATGGGTCAGATCTTCCTGGTGACCCTGGTGGCCAGGCTCGTCTCGCTCATGGCCAGGCCGGGAGGCGCCGGGAAGGAGGCGTCGTAGGTCGCTAGATCCCGGTCGTGGCGGTCACGCGACCTGTCTTCACCGCGTCGGCGAGGGCCTGGTGGTCCCGCTCGCTCTGGTTGGCGTAGAGCTCAGAGAACTCTCCGATCGCCTGGTCGAAGGCCGACCCCTTTCCCAGGTATGCGGCGATGGCGATGCGGTCACCCGACCGGGCGTGCGCCCGGGCCAGCGTCCAACCACAGATCTCCGCGTAGATGTTGAGCGTCGACGGGCTCATCACCTCGATGTTGGCCGAGGCCTTCGCATCCCACAACTGCCGGACATAGAAGTCCCGTGTCTTACCGTCGATTCCCTCCGCCCGCACCCAGCCGAGGAATATGTCGCTGGCCGACTGCATCAGTCGCTGGCCCTCGACGACCCTTCGACCGTGGTTGTCGAACTTGCTCTTCCCGACGAAGGCCTCGAGCACCGACGCCTCGGCCTCCTTGGCCTGGAGGAACAGCGGGTCCTGGCCGTCACGCCCGGTGAGCAGCAGGATCCAGGCCCGGGTGCCGACGCTGCCGACGCCGACCACCTTGCGCCCGAAGTCGACGAGGTTGAAGCTCTCGAGCAACTTCTGACGGTCGTACGGAAGGCTCTGGCTGTAGGTGTGCACGATCGATCGGAGGGTCTCGCGCAGGGCATCTCCCTTCGCCCCCGGGAGCATCTCCTCCAGGGGGACGATGAGCGGTGGGTCGCTGACGAGCTGCACCTTGCCGTCGACCCGGGTGGTCAGCTTGTCGAAGGCTCGCATGCTGTCTTTGGTCTTGGCCTTGTCGACCCCGGCCTGGAACCGCTTGAGCGCCTTTGGGCTGGCCGCAGCCCGCCAGCGGTCGATCATGGCGAGATCCATGTGGGAGTACCAGACATCCATGTTCCCCAGCTGAGCGAAGCTCCGCATCGCCTCGCGATAGGACCGGACCACCGCGTGCAAGGCGGTCCGGCGCTGTCTGTCGTCGAAGCCGCGGTCCCGCCCGGCGACGGCGAAGCTGGCCGCGAGCCGCTTGACATCCCACTCCCATGGACCCGGGAGCGTCTCGTCGAAGTCGTTCACGTCGAAGACGAGGTCCCGCTCGGGCGAGGCGAACCCCCCGAAGTTGGCCAGGTGGGCGTCTCCGCAAGCCTGTACCTGGACGCCCGACGCCGGGGTCGAGGACAGATCGGACGCCATGACCAGCGCCGCTCCCCGGTAGAAGGCGAATGGGGTTGCGAGCATGCGCCCGTAGCGGATCGGCACCAGGTCGGGGACCCGGCTCGCGGCCTGTTGCTCGAGCAGCTCGATCGGATCTCTCTTTGCAGGGTGGTAGTCGGCATGGCTCTCGCGCGGAACCCGCACTCGGGCGTCCTTGCCGAGGGCGATCCGATCGTCGGGGGTCGGCCGGGCCTTCCCGGCTCGCTGTCGGGTCGACCCTCTTGTCGAACGCCCAGTCGATTGTCGCTTTGTGGCCGTTGCCATCGCTCAGCCTCCAGTCGTCGCCGCCGCGCCGAGGGCGACGAGATCTTCAGGGTGGATCCACTCGTCGGCCAGCGCCACGCCACCCGCTCGAGCCACTGCGTCCCGCAGCGGGATGGCCCATTGGTGCTCGATGAGCGCGATCGCCGCGATCGACCCGTCGGGGATCACGTCGGCGACGTACCAGACCTCGCCAGTGTCGGCGAGGCTGATGTCAGACGCCGCCTCGGCACCGGCCGCGGCGCCGACCTCGGCCCCGGTCTCGCCGGCGGCGCCGAACCCGATGAGGGCACCGACGAGGGCTCCGTACTCCGTCGACTCATCGGTGGTCAGGTCGCTGGTCTCGAGGGCCGTGACCGCCCCGCTCTCGTCTTTCTGCACGACGACGAGGTCGACGAGACGGATGATGTCCTTCTCCCGGAGGCGTTCGAGCTCGGGGAGGATCTCCCCCTTCAGCCGGTCCCGGTTGAACTCGAGGACAAGCATCTGCACCGGACCGAACTCCATGGTCTCCTCCGTATCGTGTCGAACGCGCCGGTCAGCTGCCGGCGAGGATCTTCTGCTTCTGGGCGTCGAACTCGGCCTGGGTGAGAACCCCGCCGTCCAGCAGCTCCTTGAGCTTGGTGAGCTGGGTCACCGTGTCCTCGCCCGAGGCGGGCTGGGCGGCCGGAGCGGGCGGCTGCTGGGACTGCGGTGGGGCCTCCTGCTCAGCCTGCCCTGCGGTGGCCCCCTTCTTACCTGCGTGGTAGGCGACGCCACCAACCACCGCCGCCCGCATCAGGGGACGTCGTCTCCTCATCATCATCAATGTCTCCTTTTCTCACATGGCCATGGCGGTCGAGCCGCTCAGCGACCGGGCCTCGCCCTCCGTGACGACGATCCGGCCGAACGGGGCGAGCGCGAGAGCAGCGAACTTGAACGCCTGTAGGCCGAACGGGATCCCGATGATCGTGATGCACAGGACCACTCCGCCCACGAAGTAGCCGAAGGCGAGGATGAGGCCGGGAATGAACCACAGGATGTTGCCCAGCAGGCTGGCGCCGGGAGTGTCTGTGCTCTTCACCGCTACGCGGCCGAAGGGCCACAGCGTGAACGCGGCGAACTTGAAGCACTGCACCGCAAAGGGAATCGTGACGATCGGCAGACAGAGCACGAGACCGAGGAGGAGCCACGAGATCGCCGTGTGCCAGCCGACGAGCACCAACCACAAGATGTTCCCGATCGTCTTCATCAGCCGCGACCTTTCGTCCCTTTTGCGGTCAGCCGGCGGCTTCGCCAACAGCCAGCACCGGGCGACCTCCGCGATTGTCGACGTTCGATGGTGGCCGTGTCGTCACCCTGGCGGGATGATTTGGCCTTCGGCGACGGAGCTGGGTCAGAGCAGGCCACGAGATCGGGCTTGGACCACTGCTTCGCGGCGCGAGCTGGCCCCGAGCTTGCGATAGATGCTCCTGAGGTG
>DASXCO010000109.1 GCA_036491125.1 Acidimicrobiales bacterium
GGAGGCCAGCTCGACCAGGGCGTCGGCGCAGCGGGACTCGTAGGGCTCGTAGAGCCTGGTCACCGGGTCGGGCCCGGCGGCGGTGGCCAGGCTGCCGATGGCGGTGGCCACCACCGCCCCCTCGGCGTCGGCCAGGCGGCCGGAGATGCGAAGGACACCGCCCTCTTCGTCCCACCACAACCGCAGGGCCCGGCGGCGGTGGGCCTCGTTGGTCTCCTCGGTGCCCACCGGCCTCGCTCGCCGGGCGGCCGCCTCCAGCTGGGCCGCCGAGCATCCCCTCGCCCGCTCGGCCACCGCCGCCTCGGTCTCGGGGCCGGCCAGCTTGGTGGCCGGGGCCAGCTGGTCGAAGCACAGCCGCCCCTCCCCGAAGGCCGTGGCCAGGGTGGGCAGCTCCTCCAAGGACCGGGCCACCCGCACCCACTCCCGAGCCTGGCGGTGGGACAGGCCCAGGCGGGCCACCAGCCAGTCAGCCATGGAGGTGGCGCCGTCCTCGCGCCAGTCCTCACGGCGGTCGTAGTCGGCCACCAGCGCCAGCAGCTGGGCGTGGGTGGCGCTCATGAGGCCGTGCAGCTGATCGATGGCGTCGGCCCGCTCCGCCGTCGAGCAGCCCTCCAGCGCTCCAACATCCATGAGCACCGATTGTACGGAAAGGGTGTATCAGGCAACGAGAGTCGGCCAGCGTCGTCCGAGCTCCTGGCATTCCTGTTCGAAGGACAGTCCTGAGCCTCGGCCGTACGCGTTACCGCCGGCGAAGGTCGACCCGACCACGCGTGACGCGCACGCCCTCAGCGCGCAACAGGCGGGCGTGGCGCCCCTCGTGACCCGGCACGAGGCGTCCAGTCGAGGTGACCACCCGCCACCACGGCAGATCACCAGCCCCGTCGGTGCCGAGCAGTCTCCCGACCGCACGTGCCGAACCGGGAGCACCGACCTCGGCCGCAACCTCCCCGTAGGTCACGACCTCGCCTGGTTCCAGGCCGGCGATCACCGCGCGCGCCCGCTCGGAAAAAGTTTGCTCACCCCTGTCGCTCAGCGCAGCATCCTGTCCAGCCGGAGGGGCAGGTCGCGCACCCGGATCCCGGTGGCGTGGTGAGCGGCGTTGGCGATGGCGGCTGCTGTGCCCACGATGCCGATCTCGCCAATTCCCTTCACCCCGATGGGGCCCAGCTCGGGCTCCTCCTCGTCGACCCAGCTCGCCTCGATGTCCATCACGTCGGCGCAAGCCGCCACGTGGTAGCTGGCCAGGTCGTGGTTCGGGAAATCGCCGAACTCGGGGTCGAGGACGCTTTCCTCGTGCAGGGCCATGGAGAGCCCCATCGTCATGCCACCGATGAGCTGCGAACGTGCGGTCGTGGCATTGACGATGCGTCCGGCGGCGAACACGCCGAGCAGGCGAGGAACGCGCACCTCACCCGTATCAGTGTCCACCCGCACCTCAGCGAACTGCGCCCCGAACGCAAAGCGGGCCGAGCTCGGGAGAGCGGCGATGTCCGCCTCGGTGCTCGCCTCCGCCGACAGCCCGCCCACCGGCACCGTGCCGCCGTGGTCATGCTCGATGCGCTCCCGGAGGGCACGACAGGCGTTGACGACGGCCCACGTCCATGACGTGGTGCCCATCGAGCCGCCGGCGATCATGGCATCCGGCAGCGAACTGTCGCCGATACGCATCTCGACAGCGTCGGTTGGGACCCCAAGCGACTCGGCTGCGATGAGCAGCAACGCGGTCCGCGCCCCGGTGCCGATGTCGACGGCCGCGATCGACACCTCGAAACGGCCCGAGTCGTCGACGGTGACGCGGGCCGTCGACGGTAGGGCTCGCGCTGGGTAGGTGGACGACGCCACGCCCGTTCCGACCAGCCAGACGCCGTCGCGCCGCACGCCCGGCGTCGGATCCCGGCGCTCCCAGCCGAACCGGGCTGCCCCCTCGCGCAGGCACGCCACCAGGTTGCGGCTCGAGAAGGGCTGGCCGGTCTCCGGATCGGCGATGGGTTCGTTTCGAATGCGCAGCTCGACCGGATCGAGGTCGCAGGCCTGGGCGAGCTCGTCCATGGCCGACTCGAGCGCGAACATGCCCGGGCACTCCCCCGGCGCCCGCATCCACGACGGCGTCGGGACATCGAGCCGCGCCAGCCGGTGCGTCGTGCGCCGATGTGGTGCGGCGTACATGTGACGGGTGGCGACTGCGGTCTGCTCGGCGAACTCCTTGATCGTCGAGCTCTGCTCGACGACGTCATGGCCGATGGCGACCAGGTGGCCGTCCTTGTCGGCGCCCAGCTGCACGCGCTGGATCGAGGGGCAGCGGTGGCCGACGACAGAGAACATCTGCTGGCGGGTAAGGGCGCACTTGACCGGGCGGTGCACGACTCTCGCTGCCATGGCCGCCAGGACGACGTTGGGGCGGGCGAAGCCCTTCGATCCGAAGCCCCCGCCGACATGCTCCGAGACGACGCGGACCTGCACGGGATCGAGGTTGAACAAGCGGGCGATGGTCGGCTTGACGCGGGGCGGTCCCTGGCTGGAGTCGATCAGCGTCAGCTGGTCACCGTCCCAGGCCGCGATCGTCGCGTGGGGCTCCATCGGGTTGTTGTGCTCAGCCGGCGTTCGGTAGGTCTGGTCGACTCGCACCGCCGCGCTCGAGAGCCCGACGTCGAGATCACCGACCACCGTGTCGGTCTCGAACCGCGGGTTGACGTAGTCCGGCGCGTACAGGCCGGGGTGATCCGGGGTCAGGGTGACGTCATGGCTCGCGGCCGCGTAGTCGATCGTCATGCGCTCGGCGGCGTGGCGTGCGACCTCGAGGCTCGTCGCCACGACGGCAGCCACGAGCTGACCGCGGTAGGCAACCGAGCTCGACTGGAACAGCGCCAGCTCGGCGTCATCGGTCGACGCCAGGCGTGGCGCGTTGTCCGGTGTGATGACCGCCAGCACGCCGGGAAGGCCGAGCGCGGTGTCCGCCGCGATGGAGCGAATCTCCCCCTTGGCGATCGTCGAGGCGACCGGCCAGGCGTAGGCGATGTCGTCGAGGGGATGTTCGAACGCGTAGCGGGCTCTGCCGGTCACCTTGTCCGGTGCTTCCACCCGGCTGCGGGCCACACCGGTCGATCGCCTGATCGGCTCGGTGAGGACAGTCACGGGCCGAGCCCCGCGAGGTCGGAGAGCGAGCGCGTGATCACGTTGCTCATCAGCGGGACTTTGAACCCGTTGTCCCGGCGTGGTCGGGCGTCGGCCAGCTCCGCCTCGGCTGCGCGCCGGAAGCTCGCTTCGGTCGCCGGCTGGCCCCGGAGGGCGTCTTCTGCCCGGTGGGCGCGCCACGGCACCGGAGCGACGGCGCCGAGGGCCATGCGCACGTCACGCACCACGCCCTCATGCACGTCGAGGGCGGCGGCCACCGAGGCGACCGCGAAGGCATACGACGCCCGGTCCCGGACCTTGCGGTAGGTCGACCGCCTGCTGAAGCCGAGGGGCGGAATCTCGACCGCGGTGATCAGCGAGCCCCGAGGCAGCGTCGTGTCCCGATGGGGCTCGTCACCGGGCAGCCGGTACAACTCGCCGATCGGTACGGCGCGGGGTCCTCCGCTGTCCTCGAGATGGACGATGGCGTCGAGGGCGACCAGGGCGACCGCCATGTCGGAGGCGTGGGTGGCGATGCACGATGGAGACCCACCCAGGATGGCGAGATTGCGGTGATCGCCCTCCATCGCTGGACACCCCGACCCCGGCATTCGCTTGTTGCACGGCTTGCTGACGTCCTGGAAGTACAGACAGCGGGTGCGCTGGAGGAGATTGCCGCCCACGGTGGCCACATTGCGCAGCTGGCCCGAAGCACCCGCCAGCACGGCCCTGGCGAGCACCGGCAGCTGGCGTCGGATCACGAGGTCGGCGACGAGGTCACTGTTGCGGACGCCGGCGCCGATTCGGACGCCTCCATCAGTCGTCTCGATGCGGTCGAGCGGCAGGCGGGTGATGTCGACCAGGAGCTCGGGCGCCTCGACGCCGAGCTTCATCAGGTCGACGAGGTTGGTGCCGCCAGCGAGGAACGCGGCCGGCGAGGAGCCACTGACCGTCGCGATGGCTCCCGCCGTGTCGGCGGCCCGCTCGTAGGCAAACCGTCTCATCGGGCGTTGTCGAGGATCGCAGGAACGATGTTGGCGTAGGCACCGCAGCGGCAGAAGTTGCCGCTCATGCGCTCCCGTACCTCGTTGGCATCGACCGTGATGCTCTGGCTGCCTAGGTCCTCGGTAGCGGCGCTCGGCCAGCCCGCTCCGACCTCGGCCAGCATGCCCACCGCCGAGCAGATCTGGCCAGGCGTGCAGTACCCACACTGGAGGGCGTCGCGGTCGACGAAGGACGACTGCACCGGGTGCATCCCGACATCAGCGCCGAGCCCCTCGATGGTGGTGATGTCGGCCCCCTCCATCGCCACGGCGAAGAGCAGGCAGCTGTTGGCCCTTCGACCATCGACGAGCACGGTGCAGGCCCCGCATTGTCCGTGATCGCAGCCCTTCTTCGATCCGACGAGATCGAGGTGCTCCCGCAGGACGTCGAGCAGCGTCGTCCGGTTGTCGATCGACAGCTCCCGGCTCTGGCCGTTCACCCGCAGGCTGATCCGGCTCACCGTCTGGACGTCGCTCATGTCCGCAGCCGCCCCCGATCCGTGGTCAGCCTGCGCCACCCGAAGCTATACCAGGGGCGCAAGACTGGTATCCAGACTTGTTACTGCTACCGGCTCGTCGAACGGGGGACCGTGACAGAGAGCAACGACCACTCCCAGGAGACCCCACATCCACCGCGAGCCGAGGACTTCGACGCCATGTACGCCGGCACCCCGCCGTGGGACATCGGTCGGCCTCAGCCCGCCTTCCTCCAGTTGGCGGAGGCCGGCGAGCTCAAAGGGCGGCTGCTCGATGTCGGCTGCGGCACGGGCGAGCACGCGCTGATGGCTGCGGGTCTGGGGCTGCCAGCCACCGGCATCGACGCCGCCCCGAGCGCCATCGCCCTCGCCGAGGGCAAGGCCCGCGACCGGCAGCTGACTGCCCGCTTTCTCGTGGGCGATGCCCTGGAGCTGGGCGCCGTGGGCGAGCAGTTCGACACCGTGCTCGACTGCGGGCTGTTCCACATCTTCGACGACGATGACCGTTCCCGGTTCATCGACAGCCTTCGCGCCGCGATTCCCGCGGGTGGCTGCTACTTCATGCTGTGCTTCAGCGATCGGCAGCCGGGTGAGTGGGGCCCCCGACGGGTGACCGAGGACGAGATCAGGTCCAGCTTCGCCGCTGGATGGACCGTTGACGGCATCGAGCCGACGAGGATCGACATCACCATCGACCCCGAGGGCGCCCAGGCCTGGCTCGTCGCCCTCACCCGGCGGGTAAGGTCGTGAGCAGCACCAACCAGGCGTGGGAGGACTGAGGACCGATGGCGACCACGGGCGTACGAGCCTCGTTCAAGAGCTTCGACCAGTCCACCAAGGAGGACTGGACGGCGATCATGCCCCAGCTCCAGGTGACCCAGAGCATGGTCGCCGATCGTGTCCTCGAGCAGCTGGGCTACCTCCGCAACGACTACGGCGGGTTCCCCGTGGATCGGCTCGAGCACTCGCTGCAGACAGCGACCAGAGCCGAGCGAGACGGCCGTGACGACGAGTACCTCGTGTGCGCGCTGGTCCACGACATCGGCGACACCCTGGCCCCCTTCAACCATCCCACCATCGCCGCCGGCATCCTGGAGCCCTTCGTGTCCAAGGCAAACCACTGGATGGTCGCCCACCACGGGATCTTCCAGGGCTACTACTTCTGGCAGCACATCGGGCTGGACCAGAATGCCCGGGACGCCTACCGGGAGTCGCCGTTCTTCGACTACACGGCTGAGTTCTGCGCCAACTACGACCAGGTGGCCTTCGACAGCGACTACAAGAGCGAGCCGTTGGAGCACTACGAGCCCCTCATCCGCGCCTTCTTCGGGGCCACCACGGGGTAGCGCACCGCGTCGCCCACCGGCCGGCGCCAGGTGGCTGAACCGGCACAAAATGGACGATACTGGCGGGCGTGGCAACCGAGGCCCTGGGGAGCCTGGCGTCCGCTGGGGACCGCGAGCGGGCGATCGAGCGCTTGCGCGCCGCCGCCGGCCAGCTGGGACTGGAGGAGCTGGAGCAGCGTCTCGACACTGCCGTCCGGGCCCGCACGATCGGCGAGCTGGCCGGGCTGGTCTGGGACCTCGAGCCGGCGGCCAGCAGTGAACCCCAGCCCGCCGGTGTACGCCAGAACGTCGGGTTCCGACTCCATGCCGCCGCCTACTGGCTGACGAACGGCCTCCTGGTCGGGACGTGGGCCCTGACGGGACACGGTTTCTTCTGGCCCTTCTTTCCCGCCGCCGGCTGGGGCATTGCGTTGGGCCTCCATGCCGTCTGTGTGCGCTCGGCGCAGGAGCGCCGTGGACGTCCAAGACCAGAGCACCGTGTGTGGTCATTACCGCCCGCGACCGTCGGGCCGCCGCCCACAACCGTCGGGCCGCCGCGCACCAACGGGCCCTCGCCCAAGCCGACGCGCCGCCAGGTGGTCGCCATGTTCATCGACGTCGTCGACTCCACTCGCTTGACGGAGGTGGTCGGCGACGAGGAATGGAGCCGGATCCGCTCGCGCTGTCGGACCCTGCTGCGCAGCTGCTATGCGACCAATGGCGGCGCCGAGGTAAGCGCCCAGGGCGACGGCTTCCTGGCTCGGTTCGGGTCGTCCTGCGACGCCGTGCGCTGCGGGATCGAGGTCCAGCGGCGCCTGCGGGACCAGCGTGAGGACACCGGTTTCGCCCCTGGCGTGCGCATCGGTCTGCACGCCGGCGAGGCGGTGGAGGAGACGGGGGACCTGCTGGGGACGGTCATCAACATGGCCGCCCGGGTCACGACGGAGGCCCAGCCGGCCGAGGTGCTCATCACCGAGGCCGTCGCCGACCAGCTCGACGGCCGATTCGAGCTGGAGGACCGGGGCCTGCGGACCCTCAAGGGTCTCTCCCGGCCGCGGCACCTGGTGGCCGTGCGCTGGGCGGACTGAGCCGGCGGTCGTGGTGGAGTCGGGCCCGGGGCGCGTAGGCTCAGCCCGTGCTGATCGTCGTTGCGGCCCTCAAGGGCGGAGTTGGGAAGACGACCGTTGCCGTCGGCCTGGCCGAGGCGGCTGCCGTGGAGCATGGCTCCTCGCTGCTCGTCGACGCCGATCCGCAGGCCTCGGCCATGCGCTGGTCGGACACGGCGTCCGAGGAGGGCTCCGGGCTCCGGGCGGTCACGGTGGCGCTACCCACCCGGGATCTCCGACGTCGCCTGAGTGGGATCGGCGGCGGCTACCCCGTGGTGGTGGTGGACACACCGCCCGGCCAGCTGCCCATCGTCAGCGCCGCCGTGGACCTGGCCGACATCGTTGTCGTGCCCTCCCAGACCAGCTGGTCCGACCTCGACCGGCTGGACGGGACCCTGGACCTGGCCCGTGAAGCCCGCGTCCCGGCGATGGTGGTGCTGAACCGGGTCCGGGCCGGCACCCGGTCCCTGGACGAGGCCACGGCCAGCCTCGAGGAGGCCCGGGTCTGGTTGGCCAAGACCGCCCTCCCCCAGCGAGAGGCAATCGCCGCCACCTACGGCCGCCGCCCCGGATCGGCCCTCACCTCCCTGACGGGGGAGCTGGTGGCCGAGATCGAGGCGGGGGTCAACACCCGTCGCAAGCGTCGCCGCTGATGAGCTGACGGCCTCACCGCCGTCACCCCTCGTCCCCGACGCCGGAACGTGAGAGCATCGGAGAAAAGGGGGCGGTGCAAATGGCCTTTGTCCAGATCATCGAATTTCGGAGCGGCAACATCGACGGCGTGCTGGGGGTCGGGGAGCAGTGGGAGAAGGCGACCGAAGGGAAGCGGTCAGCGGGCAGGCGCATGATCTGCCGGGACCGCAAGGACGCCAACCGCTACTTCAACGTGGTCTTCTTCGACTCCTACGAGTCGGCCATGCAGAACTCGGACCTGCCCGAGACCCAGCGCTTCTCGCAGGAGATGATGAAGTTCGCTGACGGGCCGCCGACCTTCTACGACCTGGACGTGGTCGACGACCGCGCCTGAGGTTGCGCCCGGGCGGCCATGACGGCCGCGTGACAAACTGGGGTCTCTGCTGGGGAGAGTCCACATGTCGCACGTCAAACCTGGTTGGCGGCGCGGGATCTGTGCCGCCGCGACACTGGCTCTGGCCACGGTCGTCGCCACGGCGGGCGCCAGCACGGCTTCCGCCGGCACCACGGGCGCCGGCACGACGAACGCCGTCGCGTGCGCACCGCGCCTGCTGGTCCTGTCGGCCATGCCGCTCGAGCTCGACCCGCTGCTGGCGGCGGCGTCAATCGACCCCAGGCGCACGGTGGTACTGAACGGCCGCAGCTTCTACGAGGGATCCCTGCGGGGGAACGACGTGATCATGTCGCTCACCGGGATCGGGCTCGTCAACGCCAGGCGGTCGGCAGAGGCCGCCTTCGAGCATTTCCGCTGCGGGGCTCGGCCGGCGATCTCCGGTGTCGTCTTCTCCGGCACCTCGGGTGGCGACTACATCGGTGACGTGATCGTGCCCAGTCGCTGGACCCAAGACGGGAGGACGTGGGCCGGCGCCGACCCGGCGATGCTGGCGACGGTCGGCGACATGATCCGCCGCGACGCCGTCAAGCTCGAGCAGTCGACCCCGACCGGGGATCCCGCCTGCGCCTGTCTGGCGACCCCGAACCTCGTCACACCGGTGCGGGTGACGCACACACCCCAGGTCGAAGTAGGCGGGAACGGACTGAGCACGGACCCATTCGGCATGCGCGCCCTACCGTGCACCCCTGCGGGAAGTGACGTCTTCGGCTGCACCCCGTGCCGGGAGCCGAACACCGACGCCGTCTCCCAGACGGGGCGGTTCGTGTCGGGCGCCGCACCATTCGTCGACCCGAGCTTCGTCCTGGGCTACCAGGCGGCGTCGACCCCGCCACCCGGAAGCTACGTCGAGCAGGACATGGAGACGGCAGCCGTCTTCCAGGTCGCCGCCACCTACCGAGTGCCCTCCATCGGCTTTCGGGCCGCGTCGGACGGAAAAGGCGACCCCCTCATGCTGCCCGGCTTCCCTGTCCAGTTCTTCGTCTACAGGCAGCTGGCTGCTGACAACGCCGCGGCCACCGCGTTGGCGTTCCTGTCAGCGTGGGCCGCCCGGCCCTAGAGTTGCCATATGGCAGACTCCGCCCGCGCCCTGATCAGCGCCATCCTCGCCTTCTCGACCTTGCTGGTGACCGCTGCCTTGTGGCGACACCCTGTCGCCCTCATAGTGCTCGTTTTTGCCGTGGGGATCGGCATCTTCTTCCTTCGTCCGACCCGCCCGAGCCTGGTCGTCTACGCGGTGGGATTCGTCTTTGGCCCGACAGCCGAGATCCTGGGGATTCACGCTGGAGCGTGGAGGTATTCGACGAACGATTTCCTCGGTATCCCCATCTGGCTGCCCTTCGTCTGGGGCAATGCTGCGCTGTTCATACAGAACACGGGCGAGTTCGCGACGAGCGTCCTCTCGCCCCGTCGCCGTCGCGACGCCGTGTCACAGGTGCCATCGCAAGCGAGGCCGACCGAGCGCGAACGAGTCTGAGAGCAGTCACGGCGCAGCGGCGGCTTGACAGCGCCCGGCACCGGGAGATAATGAAAGTGCATGAAAGATCACCAAGCTCTCCCGACAGGTATGGGGGCGACGCTCATCGTCGTCCCTTGGCCCGACGTGGTCATCGATGCCCTCGGCCACGACCCCCGCTCGCCCTATGTGGAGACCTACTGGCTCGCGGTCCTCGGCCCCTCGACGACCTGGCTGCTGCGCCGTCTGGCCTACCGCCTCGAGGCCGAGCCCGACGGCTTCTCCCTCGACTTGCCCGAGACGGCCCGCAGCCTCGGTCTGGGCGCCAAGGGCGGTCGCCATTCCCCCTTCGTCCGGGCCCTCGGTCGGTGCGTGGCCTTCGAGCTGGCCAGGCCGGAGAGCTACGACAGTCTGGCCGTTCGGCGCCGCATCCCGCCGCTCAACCGCAGGCAGGTCCTCCACCTGCCGGAGACACTGCAGCACAGTCACCGGCGGTGGCAGGAGGCACAACTGGGCCCCGCTGCGGAGGAGAAGCAGCGTCATCGTTCGCGCCAGCTGGCGCTCAGCCTGTGCCAGCTGGGCGAGGACCACGAGGCCGTCGAGCGCCAGCTGCGGCGGTGGCGGTTCTCGCCCGCGCTGGCGACGGAGTCGACCGCCTGGGCGTGGGCACGCCGGCCGGCCGTCAACGCGGCGCCGACGGCTCCCGACGCGGCGCCTCGAACAGCGACACCAACTCGATGAGGGTGCGCACGCCGAAGCCGGTGGCTCCCTTGCGCGTGTAGCCCTCGTCGGAGTCCGAGCGCGCCGGTCCGGCGATATCCAGGTGCGCCCAGGGGACCCCGTCGACGAACTCGCCCAGGATGAGGCCAGCCGTGAGGGCCCCGCCGGCGCCGGCGGGTGAAGAGATGTTCTTCATGTCCGCCACCTCTGACTCGATGCCCTTGCGATACTCCTCGGGTAGCGGAAGGTGCCAGACGAGCTCGCCGGCCCGTTCGGACGCCGTTCGTACCTGGCTCACGAGCTCCTCGCTGTTGCCCATGACGCCGGCGATCTGGCGGCCGAGGGCAACGACGCAGGCGCCGGTGAGGGTCGCGATGTCGACGATGGCGTCAGGAGCGGCCTCGGCCGCCAGCGAGAGCCCGTCGGCCAGGACCAGTCGCCCCTCGGCGTCGGTGTTGAGCACCTCGATCGTCTTGCCGTTCCGGATCTTCAGCACATCCCCTGGCTTGACGGCTCGGCCACCGGGCATGTTCTCGGTGGTCGGCATGATGGCGATCACCTTGACCCCGACATCGAGGTCGGCGAGGGCCGACATGGTGGCGAGCACGGCGGCGGCCCCGCTCATGTCCGTCTTCATCGTCATCATCCCGTCGGCGGTCTTGATCGACAGCCCTCCGGAGTCGAACGTGATGCCCTTGCCCACGAGAGCGACGGTCGGTATGTCCCCGTCACCGGCGCCAGACGCGGGGTTCGAGGGCTCATAGACGAGCTCGATCAGGCGAGGCGGCTCGTCCGAGCCCTGCGCCACGCCGGCCAGCCCGCCCAGGCCCTCGCTGGCGATCGCCACCTCGTCGAGGACGGTCACCGACATGCCGTGCCGGTCGGCCAGCTCCCGGGCCACCTCGGCGAGGCGCCTCGGCGTCATCGCCCCGGCGGGCTCGTTGACCAGATCACGGGCCATGGAGACCGCTTCGGCGATTCGGGCGCCCCGCGCCACGCCAGCTCCAAGCTTGGTGACGTCGTCCCCGACAACCGACACACGCTCGAGCCGACTCGGCTTCGCCTGAGCCTTGTAGGTCGTGAACTGGTAAGCGGCCAGAGACATCCCCTCGGCTACCGCTTCGGCGGCCTCGGCGGCGTCGAGGCCCGCTGGTCGTGACCCCGGGAGGCTGAAGGCCGCCGTCGCCGCTTGCCAGGAGGTCCGGGCGAACGCAGCGCCTGCCTTCCGAAAGCTCTCCCGCCCCACCTCACCGGGCGCGCCCAGACCGACCGCCACGACGGTGACGCCATCATCGCCCTGCATCGGCAGGGCCTCACCCGCTTTGGCGTCGAAGCCCCGCTGCTCGCAGTACCGGCGGTCGATCTCGACCGGAGCTCCGGGGATCGGGTCGAGGCCCGCGAACACAGGGACGGCGACGGCATCCAGGTTGTCCGGAACCTCGCTGGCGGTGGAGAAGGCGATCGTCATCAGGACTCCTTGCGTGGCTGGCGTCTCTTGCCCCCCGAGCGACTGGGCAGATGCTCGTCCTCCTGCCACCGGGCCATCGTCCAGCACAGGTCGGACAGGCGGTTGAGGTACGGGCCGACCTGCGACCCCTCGACGAAGGACAGGGACAGCCGCTCGGCTCGCCGCACGACCGTGCGGGCGGTGTCCAGGAGGGCGGCCACGCGGGTCTGTCCCGGCACCACGAACTCGGTCGGCATCTCGAAGCTGTCGTCGAGGGCGTCGATCCGGGCTTCCAGGGCGGTCACCATGTCGGGGGTGACCAGGCTCACGCCCGGCGTCAGCTTGTGCAGGTTGTCGGGCGCCGTCGCCACCTCGGCCATGAGGACCCACAGATCCCGCTCCAGGCCGATCAGCAGCTCGTCGAGCTCCGAGCCCCGCTCCGCCTCGGCCCGGGCGACACCCAGGGCAGCCTGGGCCTCGTCAACCGCCCCGTTGAGGTCGATGGTGGCGGAGTCCTTGCGCACCCGACCGCCGTACAGGAGGCCCGTGGTGCCGTCGTCGCCACGCCTGGTGTAGATCTTCACGGCAGACTCAATCTACCGGTGGGCGGGCGGCGCGCCGGGCGGCGGCGAGGGTCGGGCACGACCCCCGGTAACCTGAACCGGCAATGACCAGCTATCTCGAGGCCGTGGCCGAGCGCGTCGTCGTGTTCGACGGCGCCATGGGCACCAGTCTGCAGCTGGCCGGGCTCGGCCCGGACGACTTCGGCGGCGCCCAGCTCGAGGGCTGCAACGAGGTGCTGGTCAGCACCAGGCCCGACCTGGTGGCCGGCGTGCACCGGTCGTTCCTCGAGGTCGGCGTGGACGTGGTCGAGACGGACACCTTCGGCGCCTTCCCCACCGTCCTCACCGAGTACGGCATCGCCGACCGGGCCCACGAGCTCAACCTGGCCGCCGCCCGCCTGGCCCGGGAGGTCGCAGACGGCTACGCCAGGCCCGACCGACCCCGCTGGGTCGCCGGGAGCATCGGCCCCGGTACCAGGTTCCCCTCGCTGGGCCAGATCCGGCTGGCCGAGCTACGGGATGCCTACGAGGTGCAGGCCCGGGCGCTCCTCGAGGGCGGCGTGGACCTTTTCGTCATCGAGACCGTGTTCGACCTGCTCCAGGCCAAGGCGGCCATCATCGCCTGCCGTCGGGCCATGGCGGCCGTCGGACGGCAGGTTCCCATCCAGGTCCAGGTCACCATGGAGCTCACCGGGAGGATGCTCCCGGGCACGGAGATCGGGGCTGCGCTGTGCGCGCTGGACGCCATGCGGCCCGACCTCATCGGCCTCAACTGCGCCACCGGGCCGGCCGAGATGGGCGAGCACCTGCGCCACCTCTCCCACCACGCCCGGATGCCCATCTCGTGCCAGCCCAATGCCGGTCTGCCGTCGGTCGTCGAGGGCCGCATGCACTACGACCTGACGCCCGAGCAGCTGGTCGAGTTCCATCGGCGGTTCATCACTGATCTGGGCGTGTCGGTCGTCGGAGGGTGCTGCGGCACGACTCCCGAGCACCTTCGCCAGGTGGTGGACAGCTGTGGCGGGCTGACGCCGGCGCACCGCTCCCCCGAACCCGAGCCCGGCGCCGCCTCGCTGTACACGAACGTCCCCTTCGCGCAGGAGACGTCGTTCCTGGTGGTGGGCGAGCGCACGAACGCCAACGGCTCGAAGCGCTTCCGCGAGGCGATGCTGGCCGAGGACTGGGACACCACCACGGCCATGGCCCGCGACCAGGTCAAGGAGGGCGCCCACCTCATCGACGTGTGCGTCGACTACACCGGCGCCGACGGCCGGGCCGACATGGAGCAGGTGGCGAGCCGCCTGGCCACCCAGGCCAGCCAGCCCATCGTGCTCGACTCGACCGAGGCCGAGGTGGTGGAGACGGGGCTCTCGTGGATCGGCGGGAGAGCCGTGCTCAACTCGGTGAACCTGGAAGACGGCGACGCGCCCGGAACGAGGCTCGACCGCTTCCTCTCCCTGGCCCGGGAGTACGGGGCCGCTGTCGTGTGCACCTGCATCGACACCGAGGGCCAGGCGCGGACCGCTGACTGGAAGCTGCGGGCGGCCCGCGCCATCCACGACATCGCCGTGGGCCGCTACGGGCTCGAGCCGTCCGATCTCCTGTTCGACCCCCTCGCCCTGCCGTTGTCGACGGGCATGGAGGAGAGCAGGCGCGACGGTATCGAGACCATCGAGGGGATCCGCCGCATCAAGGCCGAGCTACCCGGCGTGTACACGATCCTCGGCCTCTCCAACGTGTCCTTCGGCCTCACTCCCGCCGCCCGCCACGTGCTCAACTCGGTGTTCCTGCACGAGTGCGTCGACGCCGGCCTCGACGCCGCCATCGTGCACGCCGGCCGCATCCTCCCCCTCAATCGGATCGACGACCGCCAGCGGCAGGTCTGCCTCGATCTCGTCTACGACCGCCGCAGCGAGGGCTACGACCCCCTTGGCGAGCTGCTGTCGCTCTTCGAGGGCGTGTCGTCGAGCGCCACGTCGAGTGCCGAGGACCGCAGCGACTGGAGCCTCGAGCGCCGGCTCGAGCAGCGCATCGTCGACGGTGATCGCAACGGCCTCGAGCCCGAGCTGGACCAGGCGCTCGGCGACGGCTGGTCGGCCCTCGGCATCGTCAACGACCTCCTGCTGGCCGGGATGAAGACGGTCGGCGACCTGTTCGCCTCGGGCGAGATGCAGCTCCCGTTCGTCCTCCAGTCGGCCGAGACGATGAAGGCCGCGGTGGCCCACCTGGAGCCGCACATGGAGCACGACGACCAGGGAGGCAAGGGTCGCGTGGTGCTGGCCACGGTCAAGGGCGACGTGCATGACATCGGCAAGAACCTGGTCGACATCATCCTCACCAACAACGGTTACGAGGTGCACAACCTCGGCATCAAGGTGTCGATCGGCGAGATGATGGCCAAGGCCGAGGAGGTGGATGCCCACGCGCTGGGCATGAGCGGTCTACTCGTCAAGTCGACCCTGATCATGCGGGAGAACCTCGAAGAGATGAACGGTCGAGGGCTCTCTCGCCTGCCCGTGCTGCTCGGCGGGGCCGCCCTCACCCGCACCTACGTCGAACGGGATCTGCGCGAGGTCTACGAGGGCCGCCTCTTCTACGGCCGCGACGCCTTCGAGGGCCTGCGCACGATGGACCGCCTGCGGGAGCTCCAGCGCACCGGCGAGAACGACCCGAGCTTCGGCCGCGAGCCGGGTGGTCGGGACCTGCCTCCGCGCAAGAGCCAGCGGCCGGCCGAGGTCAGCCCCGACGAGATCCCCGCCCGGTCGCCCGAGGTGGCGACGGACAACCCGGTCTTCGACCCGCCCTTCGTCGGATCGGAGCTGGCCAAGGGGGTCGCCATCGACGAGATCGCCGCCTATCTGAACGAGACGGCGCTGTTCCGCAACCAGTGGGGGTACCGACCCGAGCGAGGCGAGCCCGACGCCGAGTTCAAGACCCGCGTCCGCGCCGTGCTGCGCGACCAGCTGGCCGAGGCGCGGGCCAGTGGTGTCCTGGTTCCCCAGGTGGCGTGGGGCTACTTCGCTGCCAACGCCGACGGCGACGACCTGGTGATCTGGAAGGACGAGGCCCGTCAGGCCGAATGGCTCCGCTTCACGTTCCCCCGCCAGCAGAAGACGCCCTGGCTCTGCATCGCCGACTTCTTCCGGTCCGAGGCGTCCGGAGAACCCGACTGGGCCGCCTTCCAGGTCGTCACCATGGGCCACTCGGTCTCCGACGCGACAGCCCAGCTCTTCGCGAAGGACCAGTACCAGGCCTATCTGCTGCTGCACGGTCTAGGGGTCGAGATGGCGGAGGCCCTCGCCGAGCTCTGGCACCGCCGCATACGTGAAGAATGGGGCTTCGCCGATGAGGACGGTCCCAGCCTGGGTGGGCTGTTCCGTCAGCAGTACCGCGGCGGGCGCTACTCGTGGGGCTATCCCGCCTGCCCCAATTTGGAGGACAACGCCAAGGTCGCCGAGCTGCTGGCGGTCGAGCGGATCGGGGTCGAGCTGAGCGAGGGGTTCCAGCTACACCCGGAGCAGACCACCTCGGGCATCGTCTGTCACCACCCTCGCGCCAAGTACTTCGTGGCCTGACCCTCGGAGGGCTACAACGCCAGCGTCGAACCTCCGTCGACGACGACGGCGGCGCCGTTCACGAACCCGGCCGGCTCGGAGCACAAGAAGGCGACGACCTTGCCGAAGTCGGCGGGATCGCCCATGCGGACGCCGCCACCGGCCCCGAGCTCGGCCATGCGCTCGGTGGCGTGCGGTCCGGGACAGATGAGGTTCAAGGTGACGCCCTGGTCGGCGAGGTCGGCAGCAGCCGTCTTGGCCCAGGCCCACAGTCCGACCCTGGCGGTGTTGGAGAGCGCCAGGGTGGGGACCGGCTGCTTGACGGAGTAGGAGGTGATGAAGCAGATCCGGCCCCATTCCCCCGCCCGGAGGGGCGACGCGGCGGCGCGGGCCAGCCGCACCGAGGTGAGCAGGTTGGCCCCGATGGCAGCCTCGAGCGCGGCGTCGTCGACCTCGAGGGCGCGGCCGAGCGGCGGTCCTCCGGCGTTGGCAACCAGGATGTCGAGGCCGCCGAAGCGCTGGACCGTCTCCTCGACGAGCCGAGCCGGTGAAGCCGGCTCGGTCACGTCCGCCACCACGCCGGCGACCTCGGCTCCGCGCACAGCGCGCGACCGGAGCGTCTTCTGCGCGGCGGCGACAGAGTCTTTGCCGCGGCCGGAGATCAGAACGCTGGCGCCCTCCTCGACCAAGGCCGCGGCCGAGGCGAAGCCGAGCCCGCGGGACGACGCGGCCACCAGCGCGACGCGCCCCTCGAGGCCGAGGTCCACCTGGGTCAGCCCGTCGCCGAGTGTGCGGTGGCGGCCGCCGCCGCGCCCCGAGCGTGGTAGCTCGACCGGGTCAACGGTGACGCCTCGACGTGCGTCAGCCCGAGCGCCATCCCTACCCTCCGCAGCTCCTCGAACTCCTCGGGCCGCCACCAGCGCGCCACCGGCAGGTGATCGGCTGTCGGCCGCAGGTATTGGCCGAGGGTGACGATGTCGACCCCGACCGCCCGCATGTCGGCCAGGGCTCCGACGACCTCGCTCTCGGTCTCACCCATCCCGAGGATCAGACCGGACTTGGTGAGTAGCCCGGCTTCCTTGGCCCGACCCAGCACCGACAGACTGCGGGCGTAGGACGCCGATGGCCGTACCGCCCGTTGGAGGCGGGCGACGGTCTCCAGGTTGTGGTTCAACACCTCGGGGCGGGCCTCGAAGATCGTGCTCAGGGCGGCCTCGTCGCCCTTGCAGTCGGGGATGAGGACCTCGACCGCCGTGCCCGGGGAACGGTCACGGATGGCAGCGATGGTGGCGGCGAACGCGGCCGCCCCGCCATCGGGCAGGTCATCCCGCGCGACGGCCGTGACGACGGCGTGGGCCAGGCCGAGGCGGGCCGTGGCCTCGGAGACCCGCTGCGGCTCCTCCGGATCGATCGGCTCTGGGTGGCGGGTATCGACGAGGCAGAAGCCGCAGGCCCGGGTGCACCGCTCCCCGTTGATCATGAACGTGGCCGTGCCCTCGGCCCAGCATTCGAAGATGTTGGGGCACCCCGCCTCCTCGCACACCGTCACCAGGTCGAGGCTGCGCATCGTCCGCTTGAGGTCCCGGTACTCGGGCCCCATGACCGCCTTGGCCCTGAGCCAGCGCGGCTTGGGCTCGGCCAGCGCCACTCCTCGAGACGGGTCGACCCCGGCCTCGGCGAGACGTCCCTCGAGCCGGCTGGGCCCGGCCCGGGTGAAGGCGGACAGGTCCGACGGCGCCACTCGCCAGGCCACGTCCTGCCGCTCCGCCTGGCCCCAGAGACTCGAGGCCCGCGCCATCACCGCGTCGACCACCGTCGACATGGGGACGGGCACGTCCTCCGCCGCCAGTGACGTCACGGCCTTGTCGGGGATGCCACAGGGAACGATGTGGTCGAACATGGCGAGGTCAGGGTCGACGTTGAGGGCAAAGCCGTGCATCGAGCGTCCCCTGCTGATGCGGACGCCGATCGCCGCGATCTTGCGGGGCTCGGCCCCGTCGGGGTCGACCCAGACGCCCGGGTACCCGCCGAGGCGCCCGGTACCGGGCAGGCCAAGATCGGCGAGCGCGTCGATGACCAGCTGCTCCACGGACCTGACGTAGGACCGGGTCGCTCCAGGAACGGTCGGCACGCTGACGATCGGGTAGCCGACCAGCTGTCCGGGCCCGTGGTAGGTGACGTCGCCTCCCCGGTCTGCCCGCACCAGCTCGGCCCCCACCGACTCTGGAGGCACGAGCACGTGCTCGGGCTCGGCCCTGACGCCGAGCGTGTACACGTGAGGATGCTCGAGGAGGAGCAGGTAGTCGTCGGCGCCCCGTGCGAACAGCGCCCGCTGGAGCGCGTGGGCATCGCGATAGCGGACCCGTCCCAGCCAGCGTGCTCGCAACACCGTCGATCCCAACTCCCGCGCCTAGAGCTCCTGGATCCAGTCCCGGGTCTCGATGACCTCCCGGAGCTTGGCCAGGAACCGCGACGCGTAGGCGCCGTCGACCGCCCGATGGTCGAACGACAGGGCCAGCACACCCACCGAGTGGATGGCGATGCCCTCGCTGCCGTCGGGGAGGGTCACCACGACCGGACGCCGCTTGACGCCGTCGGTGGAAAGTATGCCGACCTGAGGCTGGTTGATGATCGGCACCGTGATCAGCGTCCCGAACGGACCCGGGTTCGTGATCGTGAAGGTGCCGCCCGCGATGTCGTCAGCGCCGAGCCTGCGCTCGCGTGCCCGGCTGGCGAGGTCCGCCGCCTCTCTCCCCAGGACGGGGAGCCGTTTGCCGTCGGCGTAGTGGATGACCGGCACGATCAGGCCCTCGGCGTCGAGATCGACAGCGATCCCCAGGTGCAGGTCGTGGTGGACGATCAGGGCGTCGTCACCCACCGACGCGTTGAGGTGGGGGAAGGCCCGAAGCGCCTCGATCGTTGCCCGGGCGACGAACGGCAGGTACGTGAGCGAGATGCCCTCCTCGGCCCTGAACCGCTCGCGCTCGGCCCCCCGCACCCGGTCGACCGCCTCGAAGTCCGCCTCGACAGCTACGAGCGTGTGGGCCGAGGTGGCCTTCGACCGGACCATGTGCTCGGCCGTTCGCCGGCGGATGTTGGAGAAGGGGATCACCTCGTCGCGCTCGCCGGTGGGAGTCGCGACCACCTGCGGCCTACTCGGGAGCGGAGGTGGCGCGGCCGGCGGGGCCGGGGCAGTGCGGCTCGGTGCCGGTCGAGCCGGTACCGGTCGAGCGGGTGCCTCACCACCTCCGCTGCGGGCGTCTATCACCGCCAGCACGTCGGCCCGGGTGATCCGGTCGCCGGCCCCGGTTCCCCGGATCTCGGATGGATCGAGGTCGTGTTCGGCGAGGAGACGTCGGACCACCGGGGACAGCACCTGTCCCCCGCCGCCTTGGCCGTCGGTGGGGGCGTCCGTCGCCGAGGGCCGCGGCGCCTGCGCGGGTGCGGGCTCGGGCGCCGGTGGCGCGGGCGCCGCGGGCGCCTGCGCGGTTGCGGGCTCCGGTGGAGCGGGCGCCGGCTCAGGCGGTGCGGGCGGGGTCTCTGGCGCCTCGGTCCGCTCGGGCGCCACGGCAGCGCCGGCGCCGTCGCCGCCACTCGCCCCCGAGGGGGGCTCGGGGCTGATCACCGCCAACCGCGCCCCCACGTCCACGGTGTCGCCCTCGGGGACCAGGATCTCGGACAGGTAGCCCGCCGACGGCGAAGGCACCTCCGAGTCGACCTTGTCCGTCGAGACCTCGAAGAGCACCTCGTCCTGGCCGATCGGCTCACCAACCTGCTTGAGCCATCTGGTGATGGTCCCCTCGGTCACGGTCTCGCCGAGCTGGGGCATGGTGACGTCAGCCAACGTGCAGTCCTCTCCCCGTCATGGCCAGCACCGTCTCGCCGAACGCCTCGGACAGCGTCGGGTGCGGCTGGATGAACTGCGCCGCCTCTTCGGCCGTCGCCTCCCAGTTCACGGCCAGATAGCCCTGACCGAGCTGCTCGGTGACCCAGGGCCCGACCATGTGGACCCCCAGGAGCCGTCCGGCACCACCGTCGGGACCCCGCTCGGCGATGACCTTCACCAACCCCTCCGTCTCGCCGACGATCTTGGCCCGGCTGTTTCCCCCGTACGGGTCCTTCTTCACGACCACGTCGTAGCCCGCCTCCCGGGCCGCGGCCTCGGAGAGGCCGGCGAAGGCCACTTCCGGGTGTGTGTAGATGCACCAGGGGACGGTCGTGTAGTCAACCGGCACTACCGGCTCGCCGAGCATGTCCTTGATGGCAACGATGGCCTCGGCGAACCCGACGTGGGCAAGCTGCGCCGTCGGAACCACGTCTCCTACCGCGTAGACGCCGTCGGCGGTCGTGCGCATGTGGTCGTCGACCCGCACGAAACCGCGCTCGTCCAGCTCGACGCCGGCGCCGGCGTCCGCCAGACCGTGGCTGTCGGGCCGGCGCCCGACCGACACGACCACCGCGTCCACGCTCACCTGCCCGCCATCGCCGAAGGACACGGTCGTCCCGTTCCCGTTGGGCTGATGGCCGTGGACCTCGACGCCCGTGTGCACCACGATGCCGCGCTTCTTGAACGACCGGGCCACGGCGCCGGAGACCTCGGCGTCGCACCCGGGAATGAGCGACGGCAGGACCTCCAGCACCGTCACCTGCGTCCCGAGGTCGGCCATCATCGAGGCGAACTCGCAGCCGATGGCTCCGCCCCCGATGACCACGGCGGACGCGGGCAGGCGCTCCAGCTCGAGGACCTCGTCGGAGCTCATCACCAGCTGCCCGTCGATCTCGAAGCCGGGGATGGTCCTCGGTACCGACCCCGCGGCCAACACGACGTGCCGGCCGACCAGCTCGGACCCGTCGTCGACGCGCACCAGGTGGTCGGCGGCCAAGGATCCGGTGCCGATGACGGTCGTGATCTTGCGGTGCTTCATGAGACCGGCGAGACCCTTCCACAGCTGGTCGACGACCTTCTGCTTGCGGGCCTGGCTGGTACCGAAGTCGACGCTCGGCTGGCTGGCCTGGATGCCGAACTCCTTGGCTCCCGCCACGGTCCGGAACACGGTGGCCGTCTCCAGGAACTCCTTGGCCGGGATGCACCCCCGGTGCAGACAGGTCCCCCCCACCTTGTCCTTCTCGACCACGGCCACCGACAGCCCGGCGGCGGCGCCGTACAGGCCGGCCGCGTACCCTCCGGGCCCCCCGCCGATGACCACCACGTCGAACTCGCGGGCCGTGCTGACCACCTCCTCTTGACTCCCCTCAGCCTAGTAACTCTCCCCAGCTCGGCTGACGGGGTATACAGGCAGTCATGAGGTTCGGGCGGAAGAAGCCGCAGGCCGGCGCTGCGTCGGCTGACCAGGGCGAGGGGACGGTTCAGCCGCAGGCCGGCCAGCCCTCGGCCGCACCGGCAGCAAAGGCTGTCCCCCGCACGCGGCTGAGCGCCGCCTGGACCACGGTCGCTGTCGGCCTCGTGTTCCTGATCGCCCTGCTTGTCTTCATCTTCCAGAACCTGACCGACGTGCGAGTGACGTTCCTCGCCTTCCACGGGACTTTCCCCCTGGCGCTGTCACTCCTCTGCTCGGCCGTCGGTGGGGCCGTCATCGTCCTGCTCCTCGGAGGCGCCCGCATGATCCAGCTGCGCCGGGCGGCGCGCCGGCAGCGCAGCGCCGCCGTGGCCGCCAGCCGGTCGACCGGGTCGTGACGCGACGACGGGGAGAGGTGCTCAGTTCCACCTCTTGTCGAATCAGGTCTGTCGACTCCCGAAGACCACGCGGTGGAGGATGCTCACGCGATACGGGCGGTCCGCGCCCGAGAGAGTGACCGCGTGAGCAGCCTCAGCCTCGGCGGATGAGCGTCTGAACGATGCCGGGGAGAGCGGCCGGACCGGAGACGGGATCGAAGGCGTCCGACGCACCGGTCAGCCGGGCGACCTCCTCGTCGGTGAGCTCCAGGTCGGCGGCGGCGGCGTTCGACTCGAGCTGGGCGACGCTGCTGGCGCCGGGAATGGCCACCACGTTGGGGTGCCGGATGACCCAGGCCAGCGCCACCTGGGCCGCGGTGGCGTCGTAGACCTTGGCGACGTCCCGCAGAGCGGCGAGCAGTTGGGCTCCCCGCTCGAGGTTCTCGGGGAGGAACAGGCTGGCGAAGGCCCGCATCCCACCCGGGCGGTGCTCGCTGCTGTAGCGGGCCGAGAGGAACCCCTGGCCGAGCGGGCTGTAGGCGATGACGAGGCGGTCGTTCGCTTGCGCCCAGCCGAGCACCTCCTTCTCCGGCTTCCGGGCCACCAGGCTGTACTGCACCTGATTGCTCAGCACCGGAGCGCCGAGGGCGCCCTCGGCCGCTCGCCAGTCGCCCAGGGAGAAGTTGCTCACGCCCACGTGACGAACGAGGCCTGATCGCTTGAGCTGGCGCATGCCAGCCATCGTCGGGCCGATGGGGACGACCGGATTGGGCCAGTGGAGCTGGTACAGGTCGAGGTGATCGACGTGCAACCGACGGACGCTGCCCCTCGCCCGCTGCTCGACAACCGGGGGGATGGGCATGACGGGAAGGATCTTCGTGGCGAGGAAGACCTCGTCCCGGCGGTCGGCGATCGCCCGCCCCACGATGCGCTCCGATCGACCGAAGGCGTAGATCTCGGCCGTGTCGACCAGGTTGATCCCGAGGTCGAGGGCGCGAGTGAGGATATCGAGAGCATCGTGCTGGGCGTAGGCGGAGCCGTAGCCCCACTCCCGCGATCCGAACTGCCAGGTGCCCAGCCCGACCGCCGAGACCCGGACCCCACCGACTTCCACGTAGCGCATCGGTGCAGCTTATTGCGCTATCTGGGCTGCATCCTCAGGCCGCCGTCGAGGCGGATCACCTCGGCGTTCAGGTACCGGTTCTGGCACAGGTGGACGACCAGAGCGGCGAAGTCGTCGGGGGTGCCCAGCCGCTTGGGAAAGGGCACGCCGGCGGCGAGGGCCTGGCGCCCTTCGTCGGGGAGCAGGCCGAGCAAGGGCGTGTCCATCACGCCGGGCGCGATCGTGAGCACCCGGATACCCGATGGCGCAAGGTCGCGCGCCGCGGGAACGGTCATGCCCACGATCCCTCCCTTCGAGGCCGAGTAGGCGATCTGGCCGATCTGACCTTCAAAGGCGGCGATCGAGGCGGTGTTCACGATCACACC
This sequence comes from Acidimicrobiales bacterium, assembly GCA_036491125.1. NCBI lineage: Bacteria > Bacillati > Actinomycetota > Acidimicrobiia > Acidimicrobiales > Acidimicrobiales bacterium. The sequence continues at coordinate 23,048 of DASXCO010000109.1, forward strand.
CCGCTCGCCGTCATCGAGCGCGTCGGTCGCGACCATCGCCGCCGCGGCGAGCCGCATGACGTTGAACGTGCCGATCAGGTTGACGCTCACGACGAAGCGGAAGGCGTCGAGGTCGTGTGGCGCACCGTTGCGGTCGACCAGTCGCGAGGCACTGCCCAGGCCGGCGCAGTTCACCGCGATGCGCAGCGGGCCTGACTGGGCGGCGTGATCGACGGCCTGCCCCACCTGCGCCGGGTCGGTGACGTCGGCAGCCACGAAGGAGGTCGCGCCGCCGAGCTCCTTGGCCAGCGCCTCGCCGCGCTCGGCGTTGCGGTCGATGATCGTGCACGCCGCTCCGTTGGCGACGAGCAGACGCGCCGTCGCCTCGCCGAGCCCGGACGCCCCTCCGCTGACCAGTGCGGCGCTGCCGTCGATCCGCATGGTCAGGAACTCTAGGGCCGGCCCGGGAGGCCGGCCGACAGCATCAGCCGCAGCCGCACGGCGGCTAGGCCGGCCCGGGAGGCCGGCCGAAAACATCAGCCGAAGCCGCGAAGCGGCTAGGCGGCAGGCCCGTAGCCGCCACCACCCGGGGTGAGGATGCGGAGCACGTCGCCCGGGCCCAGCTCGAGCGTCACCTTCGGGGGGAGGAGCCGGGCCCGACCCTCGTCTCCTCCCGGCAGCAGCCAGTTCTCGCCCCGTCCGCCGGGCTCGCCGCCCGCAAGTCCCCAGGGCTGGCTGACGCGCCGATCGGTCACCAGCGAGACCGTGACCGGCTCCAGCGCCTCCAGGTCGCGTTCGATGCCCTCCCCACCGGGCCAGCGGCCGCGTCCACCGCTGCCCCGGCGCAGGGAGTAGCGCCGGACCCGGAGGCCGAAGGACCGCTCGAGGGCCTCCACCGGCGTGTTGCGGGTGTTGGTCATGGCCGTGTGCACGCCGCTCATGCCGGCGCGGGTCGGGCGGGCGCCCTGTCCCCCGCCGATCGTCTCGTAGTACACCCAGCCGCGGCCGCCGATCATGACGTTGTTCATGGTCCCCTGCCCGGCTGCTCCCACCCGCCCGGGCGCGGCCTCGCCCAGGACCCGGAGGCACACGTCGGCCACCCGCTGGCTGACCTCGACGTTGCCAGCGCCCACCGCGGCCGGCGGTCGGGCGGCCACGATCGTCCCCGGCGGGGCCACCACACGCACCGGACGGAGCGCACCGCCGTTGGCGGGGATGCTCGAATCCGTCGCGGCGCGCACGGCAAAGGCGACGGCGCTCACCGTGACCGCCTCGACCGCGTTGACGTTCCCCCGCTGCTGGGGTGACGAGCCCGTGAAGTCGAACACGGCCTCGTCACCAGCGACCGTGAGCCCGACGGTGACCTCCGCGCCTCCGGCCGAGTCGAGGACGTCGGTGAACGACCAGGCCCCGTCGGGGAGTGATGCGAGCGCTGCCCGCATGCGCCGCTCGCCGTAGGCGACCACCTCGTCCACCGGCGCCCCGGTGGCAAGGATCTCCGCCATCCGTTCGACCCCGACGCCGTTGGCGCCGACCTGGGCGTCGAGGTCGCCCCTGCGTTCCTCGGGGGTACGCGAGTTGGCAGCGAGGAGGGCCTCGATCTCGGGCCCGAGACGGGCGGGAGGGATGCGCAGGCCCTCCTGATAGATCTCGGTGGCGTCGGGCGGTATCGAACCGGCCGCCATCCCTCCGACGTCGGAGTGGTGGGCGCGGTTGGCGACCCAACCCGACAGGACACCGTCGACGAAACAGGGCGAGACAAGGGTGAGGTCGTTGAGGTGGGTGCCGCCGGCAAACGGGTCGTTGAGGACCAGCCGATCGCCGGGCCGGAGCGGGCTGTCGAGCTCGCCGACGGCGTCGATGACGGCCCGGACCGATGCCGGCATGGAGCCGAGGTGCACCGGTATGTGCTCGGCCTGGACAAGCAGCTCGCCGCCGGCGGTGAACAGCGCGGCCGAGCAGTCGGCGCGCTCCTTGATGTTGGGGCTGAAGGCGGAGCGCCGGAGCACGGCGCCCATCTCCTCGGCCACACCCGTGAGCCGGGAGATGAGCACCTGCAGCGAAGCTGGGTCGAGACTCATCGCTCGAGCACCCACGCTCCGTCGGCGGCCACGTCCGCCCGCCAGCCGTCGGGGATCCACAGCGTGCAGTCGGGCTCGGCGACCACGCACGGCCCGCGGGCCGGCCGGCGGGAAGGCGGGCGCCCGAGATCTTCCACCGTGAACGGGGCCGGCGCCGTCGCCCTCGCCCGCAGGGCCACCACCTCCACCGGCGCGCCGGGCCTGGAGAACCCGTTCCGCCGCCGGTGCTCCGCCGGGAACTGCTCGGGCGACCCCACGGTGAGCTCGTGGCTCTGGCCTGCGTAGCGGCAGTCGACGGCCGTCTCGACGACGATGTCGGCGCCCTGGTCGGTCGCGACCGCATCGGCGGCGTGGCGGGCCAGCTCGGAGAGCGCGCGGGCCAGACCATCGACAGACCCGGGCGTCGGCCAAGACCGCACGACGTCGGCCTGGCGTGGCGAGCACAACAGGCCCACGGCCGACAACACGCCGGCGCGAGGTGGCACCACGACCGCGGCCATGTCCAGGGCCTCGGCCAGGGCGCAGGCGTGGAGCGGGCCCGCGCCCCCGAAGGCGACCAGGGCCAGCGATCGGGGATCGACGCCGCGTTGGACCGACACGACCCGCAGCGCCTGTTCCATGGCCGCGTCCACCACCTCGATGACGCCCTCGGCGTCCATGGCGCCGTGATCGAGCGCCCGCCGGGCGGCGCGGTCGTCCAGGGGGCCGATCCCGGGGAAATCCGTGCCCTCGGGGATCCGCCCGGCGACGAGGTCGGCATCGGTCACCGTCGCGGTCGTGTCCTGGCGGCCGTAGCACGCCGGTCCGGGGTCGGCACCAGTTGACTGCGGGCCGACGGCCAGGGCGCCGCCGGGGTCGATGCGGGCGATCGACCCACCGCCGGCGCCGATGCTGTGGATGTCGAGGGCGGGTAGCCGCAGCGGTAGACCCGCGATGGTCCGCTGCCCCGCCGGCTCCGGTACACCGTCGCGCACGAGGCAGACATCGGTGCTCGTGCCCCCCATGTCGAAGGTGATCACGTCGGGGTAACCGGCAGCCGCGGCGGCGGCCGCACCGGCCTGCACCCCGCCCGCAGGTCCCGACAGCAACAGCGTGGCCGGCTTCGCCGCCGCCTGGTCGACGCGAACGAGGCCGCCGGCCGAGGTCATCACCAGGACGCGGTCGGCCATGCTCGCCAGCCGGGCCAGGTAGTCGCGACAGGTGGGGCCGAGGTGGGCGCTCACCACGGTGGTCACCGTCCGCTCGTACTCCCGGAACTCCGGAGAGACCTGGCTCGAGCGCCACACGGGCAACGCCAGGGGGACGAGGCGCTCGGTGAGCTCGCGCTCCTGGGACTCGTCGAGGTCCGAGTGCAGCAGGCACACGGCCAGGGACTCGACTCCGGCCGGCACCGTCGGCAGCTCCTGTGGCAGAGGTTCGAGCTGGGCACCGGTGGCGTCCAAGCGTCCAGCCACCTCGAGTCGCAGCTCCCGGGGAACGAGGGGCTCGGGCCGGTCGGTCCACTGGTCGTACAGCGCGGGCCGGTCCTGGCGGGCGATCTCGATCACGTCGGCGAAGCCCCGGGTGGTCACCAGGGCGACCCGGGCGCCGCGCCGCTCGAGCAGGGCGTTGGTGGCCACCGTGGTGCCGTGAGCGAGGAGGTCGGGTCGCGCTACGCGCTCGAGGGCGTCGGCCACAGCCAACGACGGGTCCTGGGGTGTGGACGGAATCTTCAGCACGCGCCCGTCGTCGCCGACCACGTCGGTGAACGTGCCGCCGGTATCCACGCCGACCGCCATGTTCGCTCTGCTACCCGACGTCGGGTGGCCCGTCACCTCGGCGACCCGCCTGGGTGCGCGCCGCCTCCACGGCCAGCGCGTCGACGAGGTCGTTGTAGGGGTCGGCCGAATGCCCCTTCACCCACCTGAAGGTGATCCCGCCCTCCGAGCGGACCAGATCGACGAGCGGCTTCCACAGATCCTGGTTGGCGACGGGCTGGCCGCGCGCGTTCCGCCAGCCCTTGCGCACCCAGGTCTCCCACCACCGCTGGCGGAAGCAGTTGACCACGTAGATCGAGTCGCTCACCACCTCCACGGGCGACTCCAGCGCGCGCAACGCCTCGAGCGCGGCGGTGATCTCCATGCGCTGGTTGGTGGTCATGGAGTCGGCGCCGCTGGCGAAGCGACCGCCGGGGACCGCCCAGGCCCATCCGCCCGGGCCCGGGTTCCCGAGGCAGGCGCCGTCGGTGTACACGATCGTGGCCATCTCCAACAGCATGCCCCGAGGAGCACTCCTAGCCGACCGAAAGCGCGAGGATGGAATGGTGATATTCGACGGTTTTTCCCATCAGCTTCCGGACATCGACCCCGAGGAGACCCTCGAGTGGCTCGACTCGTTCGACTCCATCGTGGAGACCCGGGGCCGGACCAGGGCCAGCTTCCTGCTCATGAAGCTGCTGGAACGGGCCCGGGCGGCCCAGGTGGGATTCCCGGCCACCGTCTCGACGCCGTACATCAACACGATCCCGCCCGAGGACGAGCCGTGGTTCCCGGGCGACGAGTACATGGAGCGGCGCATCCGCGCCTTCATCCGGTGGAACGCAGCCGTGATGGTCACTCGGGCGAACGCCCGCTCGGAGGGCATCGGGGGGCACCTGGCCACCTACGCCAGCTCGGCGTCGCTCTACGAAGTCGGCTTCAATCACTTCTTCAGGGGCAAAGAAGACGGCACCGCTGGCGACCAGGTGTACTTCCAGGGTCACGCGTCCCCGGGCATCTACGCCCGGGCCTACCTCGAGGGCAGGCTGACCGAGACCCAGCTGGACAACTTCCGCCAGGAGATCGGGGGCGAGGGACTGTCGAGCTATCCCCATCCCCGACTGATGCCGGAGTTCTGGGAGTACCCCACGGTGTCGATGGGGTTGAGCCCGATCAACGCGGTGTACCAGGCGCGCTTCAACCGCTACCTCCGGCACCGGCACGTGGCCGATACGACCGCGGCGCGGGTGTGGTGCTTCCTGGGCGACGGCGAGGTGGACGAGCCCGAGACCCTCGGCGGCCTCTCGCTGGCGGCGCGCGAAGGGCTCGACAACCTGGTCTTCGTCATCAACTGCAACCTCCAGCGCCTCGACGGCCCGGTGCGCGGCAACGGCAAGATCATCCAGGAGCTCGAGGCGACGTTCCGGGGCGCGGGCTGGAACGTCATCAAGGTGATCTGGGGCTCCAAGTGGGACGAGCTGCTGATGCGCGACGTCGACGGCGTGCTGGTGAACAGGATGACCACGACCGTGGACGGCGAATACCAGAAGTACGCGACGGAGTCGGGTGCCTACATCCGCGAGCATTTCTTCGGACCCGACCCGCGGCTCCGGCGCATGGTGGAGCACCTCTCCGACCCCGACCTGCAGGCGCTGCCGCGCGGTGGCCACGACTACCGCAAGCTCTACGCCGCCTACAAGGCGGCCACCGAGCACCAGGGCGCCCCAACCGTCATCCTGGCCAAGACGATCAAAGGCTGGACGCTCGGGCCCGAGATCGAGGCCCGCAACGCCACCCACCAGATCAAGAAGATGAACAAGGCGCAGCTCCTGCGCCTTCGCGAGCGCCTCTACCTCGAGGACGAGATCCCCGACAAGGCGCTCGACGACGACCTGCCGCCCTACTACCGCCCCGCCCCTGGCTCGCCGGCGCACGAGTACCTGATGACCCGACGCAAGGCCCTGCACGGTCCGTTGCCAGCCCGCGTCGTGCGGCCCAAGGCCCTGCCGGCACCGGATCCCAAGGCGTTCGCGGAGTTCCTGGCCGGCTCCAGGAACCAGGCCGTGTCGACGACGATGGCCTTCGCCAGGCTTTTGCGCAACCTGCTGCGGGACAGCGCCATCGGTAGCCGCGTGGTCCCGATCATCCCTGACGAGGCCCGCACGTTCGGACTCGACGCCCTGTTCAAGGAGTTCGAGATCTACGCCGAGGGCGGCCAGCGGTACACGCCGGTGGACGCCGACCTGCTGCTGTCGTACTCGGAGAGCGAGTCGGGACAGATCCTCGAGGAGGGCATCACCGAGGCCGGCTCCATGGCCAGCTTCACCGCCGCCGCCACCTCGTACGCCACCTGGGGCCAGCCCATGCTGCCCTTCTACATCTTCTACTCGATGTTCGGGTTCCAGCGCGTGGGTGACCTGGCCTGGTCGCTCGGTGACTCCAGAGGACGGGGCTTTCTCCTAGGGGCCACCGCCGGGCGGACGGCGCTGAACGGCGAGGGCCTCCAGCATCAGGACGGCCACTCGCACGTGCTGGCGTCGACCGTCCCCAACCTGTCGGCCTACGACCCCGCCTTCGCCTACGAGGTGGCCGTCATCGTGTCGGAGGGCATCACCCGCATGTACGGCGACGAGCCCGAAGATCGCTTCTACTACCTCACGCTCTACAACGAGAACTACGTGATGCCGTCATTGCCCGAGGGGGCGGACGGCGACCGGGTCCGAGAAGGTGTCATCCGGGGGATGTACCGCTTCGCCGGCCCACCCGAGGGACCACGGGCCAAGGGGTCGCAGCGCCGTCGGGCCGCCATCTTCTTCTCCGGGCCCGCCTGGCAGACGGCGATGGAGGCGCGGGAGATGCTGGCCAAGGACTGGGACGTGGCAGCCGAGGCGTGGTCGGTGACCTCCTACAAGGCGCTTCGGGAGGACGCCCTTTCCGCCGAGCGGTGGAACCGGCTCCATCCCGGGCGGCAGGCCCGGACGCCGTACGTCACCGAGATCCTGTCCCGGAACGAGGGCCCGGTCGTGGCCGTCACCGACTTCATGAAGGCCGTGCCCGACCAGGTGGCCCGGTGGGTGCCGGCTCACTTCACCGCCCTCGGCACCGACGGGTTCGGGCGCTCGGATACCCGCGCCGCCCTGCGTCGACATTTCGAGACCGACGCCGCCCACGTGGTCGTCGCCGTCCTCACCGCCCTCGTCGAGCTGGGCGAGGCCAAGGCCGAGGAGGTCGCCGACGCCATCTCCCGCTACGGCATCGATGCCGAGAGGCCCGACCCTCGGGACGCGTGACACAATCGGGCCCGTGCCTGCCCGTTCACTCGCCCTGTCCGGCGACGACGCTGCCGACGAGCTCCTGAGCAGGGACCCACTTGCTCTGCTGATCGGGATGGTGCTGGACCAGCAGGTGCCGCTGGAATGGGCATTTCGGAGTCCGCTCGAGCTGCGCGAACGGCTGGGGGGACGCCTTGACCCGGCGGAGATGGCCGCGATGGACCCCGAGGCGCTGGTCAAGGTGTTCACCGGCCCGCCGGCACTGCACCGGTTCCCCGGGTCCATGGCCCGCCGGGTCCACGAGCTGTGCCGGGTCGTCGTCGACGACTACGGCGGGGACGCGTCGAGCATCTGGCGCTCGGCGGCGAGCGGGCAGGAGCTGCTGAAGACGGTCAGGTCCCTGCCCGGGTTCGGCGACCGGAAGGCCAGGATCTTCGTCGCCCTGTTGGGCAAGCGCATGGATGTGCGCCCCGCAGGCTGGGAGGAGGCGGCGGGCCCCTTCGGCCAGCCGGACAGCTTCATGTCGGTCGCAGACATCGATGGTCCTGACGCCCTCGGGAAGGTGCGCGAGCACAAGCGAGCAATCAAGGCACAGGCGCGGACCGAGCCCTCGGCCCCCGCCTGACGGGCGTCATCACCACCGCGGCGCGCCACACCCTTGACGAACGCCGCCTCTATCTGTGCTGTCCCGATCGCGACGACCTCGCCACCTTCCTCGCCGGCTGCATCCGCGGCGGGGTCGACGTCGTGCAACTGCGGGAGAAGTCGCTCGAGGCTCGGCCGCTGCTGGCGCGCGCCCGCGTCGCCCTGGAGGTGTGCCACAACTACGACGTTCCCTTCGTCCTCAACGACCGCCCGGACCTCGCTCTCGAGCTCGGAGCGGACGGCGTCCACCTCGGCCAGGAGGACGCGCCGCCCACCCTGGCCCGACGCATCATGGGTCCCGACGCCCTGATCGGGCTCTCGACGCACGATCCCGCCCAGCTCGAGGCCGCCGAGCGCGAGCCGGTCGACTACCTCTCGGCCGGGCCCGTCAGCCCCACGCCGACCAAGCCGGGACGGGCCGGCACGGGGCTGGGCTACGTGTCCCACGCGTCGGCCCGCACCGCCCGGCCGTTCTTCGTGACCGGCGGCGTGACGCCGGAGACGGTGAGGGCCATGGTCGAGGCCGGCGGTCGCCGCTTCGTGGTCGTCCGCTTCCTGACCGAGGCCGACGATCCCGAGCACCGGGCCCGGGCGCTGCGGCACGCCATCGATGACACGCTGGCCGCCGTCGAACCCCGCAAGGGGTGAGGCTCAGGTCTCCTCGCGGTGGCGCTCGAGCCATCCGAGCAGGACGGCGACGGCCCGCGGATCGTGGCGGAGACGGTGACCCGCGCCGCTGAGCACGCGCAGCTCCCCTCGCCCATCGGCGGCGTCGTCGAGGGCGCGCGCCTCCACCACGGGCACGACCGCGTCGTCCCCGCCGTGCACGATCAGCAGCGGCCGGGGCGGCACCTTCCCCACCAGGGCGAGGGGCCGGAGCTCGTCGAGCTCTCGGGCCCAGGCCGCCGGGTCGTCGGGAAAGCCGGCGCTGCGCACCACCCCGAGGTCACCGGCCTCGGCCAAGAGGCGATCGGGAGCAGCGGCCCACTGCGAGAAGTCGGCGGGAGCCGCCAGGGCGGCGACGCCTCGGACCCGCTCGTCCTCGCCCGCCCCGCACAGGGCGAGCGAACCGCCCGTGCTGAACCCGGCCAGCCACACGCCGCTGATCTGGGGCAGACCGAGGGCGTGGTCGACCGCGGCCCTGAGGTCGTCCATCCAGCCACCGAGGGAGAAGTCGCCCTCTGACTCCCCTGTCCCCCGGAAGTTGAACGTCAGGACGGCCCACCCGGCCTCCGCGGCCAAGCGGTCCGCGAGCTGGGGGTAGGTGTGGGCGGCGCCCGCCGCTCCCTTCGGGGCGGCGGGAAAGCCGTGGCACAGGATCACCAGCCCGCAGGAGCGACCCGGCTCGAGGTCGGGTCGCACCAGATACCCACGCAGCGTGATCCCACCGCTGCGTATGTCCACCTGCACCAGTCGCACCTACCCCTGGCAATCATGAGCCAACCTGGCCCGGCTCCACCCCCTGCCCGGACAGCAGCCCGGACATGGGTCCGGGGGGCGCCGAAGCGCCCCCCGGACAAATCTTGCTGGAAAGGACCCGACGAGGACCTATGGCATCGAGTGGGACCGGCTCCCGACCGCCTCGCCGAGCGGTGTCTGGTTGAGATTCACCAGGTGGTCCAGCAGCCGCCTAACGGCCAGCCACCTCCAGGGTCCCGAGACTTGGACTGTTCAGTTGGACCACCTCCTTTCTCTGGTGCCAACAGGCTATACGGACGGACGCGCACCGCGAGGGCATTTCCGGGCCGTCATTTCGCTCGACCCGGTCTCAGCCGTCGTCGGGGTGACGACCGGCGGCGCGCACCACGCTGACGACGTGGGCGGCGACCAGCACGGCCCACGCCACGATGGGCCATATGGGCCAGAAGTACCCGCCTCCCGTCGCCGCCCACACGGCCACCAGCACGGCGTTCACGACGGCGTAGACGGCCACGTGGGTCGCCAGCGCCCGACCCGGTGTCGGAACGGCTGTCCGCAGCTGGGGAAGGTGCTCGGCCAGGTGCGGGTGCGGCTCGGGATCGGGCAGGTCATTGGTGAGGGCGAACAGCTGGTCGAGGGTGCGCGCCCCGTACACCTGCCCCAGTCGTTCCGAGAGCTCCTCGAAGGTCAGCCGCCCGGCGGAGCAGTGTTGGCGTAGCACGGCGGCCACCCGGTCCCGATCGGCGTCGGAGGCCCGCAGCCCGCCGTCTCCCGAGTCCCGCTCCGGTGTAGATGCCACCCCGTCAGTATCGCGCCAGGCCAGCTCAACGAGGCTCCGGCGGGTCCTCGCCGACGGCCCCGATGGACTCCAGGTAGTTCATCTGAGCGGCCAGGACGGCGTGCACCTGGGCGGGTGTGTAGGACGTGCCCACCGCGCCGGCCCGCTCCAGTACGTAGTCGACCGTCTCGGCGCCAGCCACCACGATCGGTGCTTCCACGCTGGCCGAGTGGCCGTTGCCGGAGGTGGTCCGCGAGCGGAAATACTCGAGGTTCCAGCCGATGATCTGTCGCACGTCCTGCTGGCTCAGGCGCTCGCTGACCTCGAACGGCAGGTGACGCGTCACCCAGGACGCCACCACATCCTGATCGACCGCCCGCCGCGGTGCGTGGCGCCCCTCTGCATGTCCGCGCGGTCGGGGCCGCCGCCGCTCGGTCTGCCGGGTGACGGTGGCCGCCGTCGCCACCAGCGCCGCCACGAGCACCGCCGCCACGATCACCAGCACGACAGTGACCATGACCACGCGAGGTTAGTCACCGACCGGCGCCGGCCGGCGTCGGGCCCGGTGGCTCAGAGGCCCCGTGCCCTAGAGACCGATGCGCTGCGCGAGCAGCTCCCGGTGGTAGGTCGGATCGCCGAGGAACAGCTCGGAGGACTTGGCCCGCTTGAAGTACAGATGGGCGTCGTGCTCCCACGTGAAGCCGATGCCGCCGTGGATCTGGATGTTCTCGGCGGCGGCGTGGAAGTAGGCGTCGGAGCAGTAGGCCTTGGCCAGACTGGCCACCACGGGCAGCTCGTCAGAGCTGTCGGCCGCGGCCCATCCGGCGTAGTAGGCCGCCGACTTGGCCGACTCGACCTCGAGGAGCATGTCGGCGCACTTGTGTTTGATCGCCTGGAAGCTGCCGATGGGCCGGCCGAACTGGACCCGCTCCTTGGCGTACTCGACGCTCATGTCGAGACAGCGCTGGGCCCCGCCGACCTGCTCGGCGGCGAGGGCCACCGCGGCCAGGTCCAGGGTCCGACTCAGCCCCGCCGATGCCCCCCCGTCGGTACCGATCAGGCGTCCCGGCGTGCCCGCCAGCTCGACGCGCGCCTGCTTGCGGGTCTGGTCCATGGTGGCCAGCGCGGTGCGGCTCAGCCCCGGCGCAGTGCCCTCGACCGCGAACAAGCTCAGCCCCGCAGGCGTGCGCGCCGCCACGACCAGCAGGTCGGCCACGTGGCCGTCGAGCACGAACATCTTGTGCCCGTCGAGGGTCCAGCCGTCCCCCGCCCTCGTCGCCGCGGTGGCGATGCCGTCCTCGTCCCAGCGCCCGTTGTCCTCGGTGAAGGCCAGGGTGGCGATGGTGTCACCGGTGGCGATGCCAGGGAGCAGCTCCTTCTTGGCCGCGTCGTCCCCGGAGGTGAGGATGGCGTTAGCAGCCAGGGCTATGGTGGCGAAGTACGGCGCGCACAGCAGGGATCGACCCATCTCCTCGAGCACGACGATCAGCTCCACGTACGTGAAGCCCGAACCCCCGTGCTCCTCGGGGATGGCAAGCCCCTGGAGTCCCAACTGGGTGCCCATCTGGGCCCAGACGGCCGGGTCGTAGCCGTCGGTGGTCTCCATGAGCCGGCGTACCTCGGGTATCGGAGACTTGTCGTCGAGGAACCGGCGCACCGAGCGCCTGAGCTCCTCCTGTTCCTCGCTGAACGCGAAGTTCACTGCTTCCCCCTCGATCGGGCGGCGAGAATGAGTCAGTTCTACTAGACCGGGTGGTCAAGATGAAATTTCAAGACAGCAGGGCCGAGATCCATCACGTGGTGGTGGGCCCGATGGACAACAACGTGTACGTCCTGCGGTGCAAGGAGACGGGACAGGCCGTCCTCATCGACGCCGCCAACGAGCACGACCGCCTGCTCGAGCTGTGCCGGCGGCTCAACGTCGTGAAGGTCCTGGAGACCCACGGTCATTGGGACCACATTCAGGCCGTCCCTGCCGTGCGGGAGGCCGGTATCGACGTGGGCGTCACCCCCGACGACGCCGGCATGCTGCCGTCCTACGACTTCCTGCTGGAGGACGATTCGGTGTTCGAGGTGGGCCGGCTGCGCCTCAAGACGATCCAGACACCGGGCCACACGCCGGGCTCGATGTGCTTCCTGCTCGAGGGGGCACCGGTGCTCTTCAGCGGGGACACGCTGTTCCCCGGCGGTCCCGGCGCGACCGGCTTCCCGGGAGGCGACTTCCCGACCATCATCCGCTCGCTCGAGGAGCGGCTCTTCGCTCCCCTCGGCCCGGACGTGCTGGTGCTGCCCGGGCACGGCGACGACACGACGATCGGCAACGAGCGGCCCCACCTCCAGGAGTGGATCGACCGGGGCTGGTAAATCGGGGGTTTCCCCTACCGTCGTAGTGCTAATAGAATCGACGCGTGGCCGAGCCGATCTTCGAGATACAGGACCTCCACGTCGCCGCCGACGGTACCGAGATCCTCAAGGGCGTGGACCTGATCATCCGGCCCGGAGAGATCCACGCCCTGATGGGGCCCAACGGATCGGGCAAGTCGACGCTGGCCAACGCCCTGCTGGGAAGCCCCGACCACCGGGTCACCGGCGGGCGGGTGCTGTTCAAGGGCGAGGACGTCACGGATTGGCCGCCCGACGTGCGGGGCAAGGCCGGGATGTTTCTCGCCTTCCAGTACCCCGAGGAGATCCCGGGCGTCCCAGTGGCCCAGTTCCTGCGTCAGGCGCTCTCGGCCCGCCGGGGCATGGACATGTCGGTCCTCGAGCTGCGCCTGTCGATCATGGAGTGGATGAAGAAGCTGGGGATGGACCCGTCCTTCGGCGACCGCTACCTCAACGAGGGGTTCTCGGGCGGGGAGAAGAAGCGCAACGAGATTCTGCAGATGGCCATCATGGAGCCGGAGGTGGCCATCCTCGACGAGACCGACTCCGGGCTCGACATCGACGCCCTCCGGGTGGTCGCAAGGGGTGTGCAGGAGGTGCGGGCCGCCCGCCCCGAGCTCGGGGTGCTGCTGATCACCCACTACCAGCGCATCCTTTCCGAGCTGCGGCCGGATCGGGTGCACATCCTCATCGACGGGCGGCTGGTCGCCTCGGGCGGTCCCGAGCTGGCTGGCCGGCTCGAGGAAGAGGGCTACGACGCATGGCGCGCCTAGGGCCGGCCCGGGAGGTCGGCCGGGAGGACAGCCCGCAGGCGCCTCAGCGCCTGGAAGCGGGCCGGGACGAGAGATCGCAGGCGCATCGGCATCTGGGGCAGATGGACAGGGTCGACTCCGTCGACGGCGGGCTCCTCAGGGCCGACTTCCCGGTCCTCGACCGTCCACGCGAAGGTCCTCGCCTCGTTTATCTCGACTCGGCCTCCTCGTCCCAGAAGCCGCGTGCCGTCCTGGAGACCATGGACGCCTACTACGAGTCGACCTACGCCAACGTCCACCGGGGCCTGTACTCGATCGCCGAGGAGTCCGACCGACTGTTCGCCGAGGCCCGGGGCAAGATCGGCCGCTTCATCGGCGCACCGGCGCCCGACCGTGAGGTCGTCTTCACCAAGAACGCCACCGAGTCGCTGAACCTCGTGGCCCAGGCGTGGGGACGCCGCAACCTGCGGGCGGGTGACCGCGTCCTGCTCACCGAGATGGAGCACCACTCCAACATCGTGCCCTGGCTCATCATGGCCGAGGAGCTCGGCCTCGAGCTGCGCTACCTCAACGTCGACGACGATGGGCAGCTGGCCCTGGACCATCTCGAGCGGCTGGCCGACGGCGTGAAGCTCGTCGGGGTGACGCTCATGTCCAACGTCCTCGGGACGATCAACCCGCTCGAGCGCATCGTCGAGGCGGCGCGGGCCAATGGCGCGGTCGTGGTGGGCGACGGGTCGCAATACGTCCCCCATGTCCCGACCGACGTGACCGAGCTCGGTTGTGACTTTCTCGCCTTCACCGGTCACAAGATGCTCGGGCCCACCGGGATCGGGGTCCTCTGGGGTCGCGAAGAGCTGCTCGAGGCGACGCCCCCCTTCCTGGGCGGGGGCTCCATGATCCGCGACGTGCGCCTCGACGGCTTCGAGCCGAACTCCCTGCCCTGGAAGTTCGAGGCGGGCACCCCGCCGATCGCCGAGGCCATCGGGCTGGGCGCGGCCGTCGATTACCTCGAGGCCCTGGGCATGGACGCGGTGCGCGCCCACGAGATCGAGCTGACGACCTACGCCCTCGAGACCCTGGGCAGGCGCCACGGCGACGCCCTGGTGATCCACGGACCTCGTGACCCGCTCCGACAGGGCGGACTGCTGTCGATCTCGTACAAGGACGTCCATCCGCACGACCTCTCCCAGGTGCTCGACCAGGCCGGGGTCTGCGTGCGCGCTGGCCACCACTGCGCCAAGCCCCTCATGCGCCGACTGGGCGTGAGCGGTACAGCCCGCGCCTCGCTGTACGTTTACAACGATGAGTCGGACGTCGACGCGCTGTCGGAGGCTCTGACCCAGGCCGAAGCGCTGTTCTTCTAGGAGCTTGCATGGCCGGACTCGAAGACCTGTACCGCGAGATCATCCTCGACCACTACCGCAACCCGAGGAACCGGGGTGAGCTGCCGTCACCACCGGCCCGCCGGGTGGAGGGCTTCAATCCGCTGTGCGGGGACGAGATCATCGTCTACCTCGACGTCGACGGCGGCACGATCGCCGACGTCAAGGTCAGCGGGCAGGGCTGCTCGATCAGCCAGTCCTCGGCGTCGATGATGTCCACCGTCGTCAAGGGTCGGTCGATCAACGAGGCTCGGGCGGTGATCAGAGCCTTCAAGGGACTCATGTCGGTACACGAGGCCCGCCTGGACGGCGAGGACAGCGACGGGAACGGCGCCGGCGCTCTCGGTGATGGCACCGAGCCCGAGGTCGCCCTCGGCGACCTGGCCGCGTTGCAGGGGGTCGTGAAGTTCCCGGTGCGGATCAAGTGCGCCACCCTGTCCTGGAACGCCCTGGCCCAGGGCCTCGACGAGCCCAGCCCCGCCTAGTCCTGGTCGCTTCGCCGCCCGGGCGCCCCAACCCCGCGCCGGCCGCGTGGGCTGCCCGCCGGCTATCCGCTCGAGGCCGCGTGGGCGAGGGCCTCGTCCCACGATGCACGCTCGCTCAGCAGCCGGCGGTACGCCATGAGGGGGCGGGGCGAGCTGAACGCCAGCGCGGCACTGAGCCGGCCCCTGTGCCCGTAGAGGGCAACGAAACGACGCTCCTCGACCGAGCCCCGGACCACCTGGACCTCGTCGCCCGGCCGCGGGTGGCCGACCAGCTGGATCTTCGTGTCGTACTGGTCCGACCAGAAGTACGGCACCGGGGCGTAGGCCTGCCCGCCACCCGGTCCGGCGAGCAGGTTCTGCGCCGCCACCACGCCCTGATCGGATGCGTTCGTCCAGTGCTCGACGCGCATCTCCTCCTCGAACAGCGGGTTGTGCCACCGAGCCACGTCGCCAGCGGCGTAGACACCCGGGGCGCCGGCGGCGCAACGCTCGTCGCAGACCACGCCGTTGTTGATCGACAGCCCTGAGGAGTCCAGCCAGGACGTGTTGGGCGTCACCCCCACGCCCACCACCACCACGTCGGCCTCGATGGCGGACCCGTCGGCCAGCCACACCTGCTCGACTCGTCCGTTGCCGTCGAATCCGGCGACCGCGGTGTCGCACCGGAGGTCCACCCCATGATCACGATGCAGCTCGCCGCACACGCCGCCGATCGCTTCGCCCAGCCCGTTGGCGAGGGGCACGGGCAGCGCCTCGAGGAGGGTCACATCGAGGCCACGCGAGCGCGCCGTCGCCGCCACCTCCGAGCCGATGAAGCCGGCACCGACAACGACCACCCGAGCCCCCTTCTCGAAGGCACGCCGAAGGCTCAGGCAGTCCTCGAGGGTCCGCAGCACGTGGACGCCGTCCAGGTCGGGCGTGTCGGGCAGGTGGCGGGGCCTCGCTCCGGTGGCGACGAGGAGACCGTCGAAGCCGAGGCGGGTCCCGCCGTGGAGCACCACCACCCGCTCGTCGAGGTCGAGGTCGGTCGCCGTGTGGCCGAGATGAGCCTCGACGTCGAGGGCGGCAAAGTCGTCCTCGTCCTCGAGCCAGATGCGGTCGGCCTCCCACGCACCGGCCAACACCTGCTTCGAGAGCGGCGGCCGGTCGTAGGGGAGGTGCTCCTCGGCACCGACCAGATGGAGGCGACCGTCGTAGCCGGCCCGGCGGAGCGTCTCCACCGCCCGCAGGCCGGCCAGAGACGCACCGACGACGACGATCGTCCCGAGCGCCCCGCCGCCCCGGGAAGCCGGCGCATCGGCACTGCCGGCTCGGGAAGCCGGCGCGACTGATGATCCCATCGGGCCGGCACCCTAGCGTCGGGCGCCGAACGTCAGATCACGAGGGCGTGATCTTGCCGTCGGTGGGGATGGAATCGTGCTGGCCGTTCTCTGTCGAGGGGCCGTTCTCTGTCGAGGAGCTGGCCTCCGCGTGTCCCGGACCGATGGCGCCGGCCGGCGCCTCGGCTCGATCGAGCGAGGGGGGTGCGCCCTGGGCGGCCCGCAGTGCCGTCTCGTAGTCGACCGTGGCGGCGTACAGCGCCTCGTCCTGCTCGCGCGTCGCTTCCCGCAGCTCCTCCGCCCGGCCCCGGGCGGCGGCGTCGAGAGACGCCTCGTAGGTCTTGGTGGCGTCGCGCACGGTCTCGGCTCGCGACTTGCTGGCATTCCTCATGGCCTCGGCCCGGGCAAGGGCCGCCTGTCGCACCGTAGCCGCCCGAGTGATCGCGCTCACCGCCGCCGTCTCGGCCGCACGCAACGCCTCCTCGTTGGCCGCCTGGGCCGCCACCATCTCCGCTTCGTACGCGTACTCGACGGCCTTGGTGGCCGATTCCTCCGCCGTTTCCAGCGCTTCCTGGTACCGGGTCTCGGCACGCCGTAGCGCCGCCGTCCGGTCCGCCTCGGCCCGCCGCACGGAACCGATGTGCTCGCCTGAGATCCGGCGCAGCGCGTCCGCCCGCGCGACCGTCGCGGCGCGCAGCGCCTCGGCCCGTGCGAGGGTCGCCACGCGCAGCGCTTCGGCCCGCTCGAGCTCGCTGTTGGCCACGTCCATCGTGGCGTGCATGGCCTTGTCGTACGCCTGGTCCGCAACCCGCAGGGCTTCTTCCTCGGCCTCCACGCCAGCGTCCAGGGGGATCACGTGCCTACCCATCGGCATCCTCCGGTTATCGCCCACAACACCAGAATGCCCGGTTCGGGCCGACGCATCTACCCGAACGCGAGATTCCCCCGGCGTCCTCGGCGACCGACCGGCCGACCGGCACGACCAGGAATGGTCACCCCCAGGCCCCCGCGTCACGCGGTACCCTGCACGCCGACGGGTGCTTGGAGCGGGGCAACCCCTGTCGAGGAAAGGTGTTGAGTCATGCCTTACTGCGGCCGATGTGGGCATGAGGTGCCCTCGGAGTTTCGATTCTGTCCCCACTGCGGCGCCGACCTCGCGTCGCCGGGTGGCCCGGCGGTGGGCGGCGGTGGACCCAGCCCTGCAGGGGGCACGAGCGGCCCGAGCGGCATCAGCGGCATGAGCGGCGGGACCGGCGGTCCGGCCCCGGGCATGGGCACCGCCACGATGGCCGCCACGGCTACGAGAAATCCCCCTGCCGGACCAGGCGGACCGGGTGGCCCGGGCGGGCCCAGCGGAGCCCCCGCGCCCCAGACCCAGCCGGTGATGGCGACGGCGACACCGCCGACCCACCGACACCGGGCGAGCATTGCTCCTGGCCTGTTTCTGGCCGCCGCCGGCTTCGTGATCGTCGGCTTCGCGTACGGGGCGCTCGCCTACGAGGCGTTCACGCATGTCACCCTGAACCTGACCCGCGGATCGACCGTCGGCTTCGGCGCCGGCTTTCTCGTCGTCGGGGTCGGGCTCGTGGTCCTCGCCGTGATGCGGGCACGCGAGTAGTCGGGACCAGCTACGCGGCCAGGTGGGCCCCGACCGCCTCGATCAGCTCCTCGGGCTTCTCCAGGGGCAACAGGTGCGCAGCGCCGTCGATCTCCACCAGTCGAGCTCGGGAGATGCCGCGGGCGTAGGCCTCGGCGTGCGCGCCGGGCACGAGCGTGTCCTGCGCGCCGCGGACGATGAGCGTGGGCGAGGTCACGCGGTAGAGCCGGCGGGCCAGCTTGGGATCGTGCAGATAGGGATCCCAAGCCAACTTGGCCGTGGCGGCCATGGACTGGAGCAAGGGACGCAGAACCTCGAAGGGGATCTCGACCTCGCTGGCCGCCATGATGTCCAGCTGGCTCATCATCTGGGCCATGG
>DASXCO010000110.1 GCA_036491125.1 Acidimicrobiales bacterium
CTCGAGCTCACCGGTCTCGGCCCCGCCCAGTCCGCCATCCGCTCCGACGGGGCCGAGATCCGCGTGGACCTCGGCGGCGGCCGGTGGATGCGGGTACGTGGCACGGGTTCGGCGTCGACCCTCTCCCGGTACGCGAGCAACATGCACCTGCTGCCGAGCGCCGCGGGTAGTGGGTCCTAGGACGACGGCCCCTGCTGCGTCGGTGATCCAGACGGCTGACCCGACGGGGCCCGCAGCGGCACTGACAGTGGCAGGACGCGTCCACCGAGGGGGCCATAGCCGAGGGCCCACCCGATGAGGGCGATCAGGACGGCAGTGAGTCCCAAACCGGTCGCCAGCTCGGTGTGCCAACCCTGGCGCACGGTCGCGGCCACGGGTCGGCCGAGCGCAGAGCGCTCCGACCCGGACGGCGCGCCCCCGCCGGAGGCGGCCGCGCCCGGCGGCGTGGGGCCTGCGAGTGCGGCGCCGGCGGCGGTGTCGATCGGCGGAAGCGGCGACACGTCTGGTAGGAGTGCCGAAGGTGCCGCACCATTCGAGATGCCGCTCGAGGTGTCGGGCGCTCCAGCGGAGGCACCCGGGCTCGCCGACGCGACACCGGGTGCTGCTCCGACGTCACCGCTGGTCATCTGGAGGGTGCTGTCATCCGGCTTCTGGAATGCGACCTGGTCGGCGGGACCTCCGGCCAGGATCACCACGGACACGGTGCCGTTGGCCAGGAAGGGGTCGACGTTGAGCGTGACCGTCGTCCGGCCGGGGTCAACCGACCCGATCGCCTCGGCCTTCTTGCAGTCGAAGGCCGGACGTGCCGTCCAGGAACCGCCCTCCGCGGCCTTGTAGTCCATCGAGGCGGGCGACATCGAGCAGGCGAGCGGCGCCTGGGTGAGCGTCGGCGTGCCGCTGATCTTGAGTGTCATCGGTCCGAGCTGGTCGCCCGGGGGGACGGTGAAGGTCAACGCCGCGATGGCCGTCGGCCCGCCAAAGCCATTCTCGACGTACAGGCCGTCAGCGGGCACCTGGGGCGGAGGCGGCGGCGCAACAGGAAGCCCCGCGTTCGCTTCGTACCACCAGCCGTACTTGGAAGGACCGCTTGCGCCCGCCGGTCCGGGCAGCATCATCACCGTCGCCGCCCCGGCGCCGAGCGCCAGCGAGGTCCCGAGCAGCAATCTTCTCAGCCGCATGTCGTCACCTCGCATCATCGGCGTCACGTGCCCACCCGCCATCCAGCGCAGATGTCCAGCCCTCGCCGTCGTCCGTGGTGCTCCCGTCGCGGGCGACGCCGCGACGCCGGCGAACCGCGGCCATCGCCTCGCGCACCTCGGTGGCCAGAGCGGAGTCACCGGTGGCGCCCCCCGACGGGCGCAGGGCGCCCGTCGCCGCCCCGGTCGCCGCCGTCGCCGCGCGTCGCGACCTGTCCCCATCGCCGGTGCCGACTCGGGTAGGCGCGCCCACATGAATCTTGTCGGCCGCGGTGCCGAGGTACGACGTGACGACGTGCGGGTCGCTCAGGACGTCGGCCGGTCGCCCGTAGGCGACGACCCGACCGAGGTCGAGCCCGACCATGTGATCGGCGAGGCCGCTGATGAGCGGGACGTCGTGCTCGATGATGAGGATGCTGCAGCCGAGCTGGGACCGGATTCGCCTGATGAGCGGTCCGAGCGCCTCGGTCTCCCGTTGCGCGATCCCAGACGAGGGCTCGTCGAGCAGGAGCACTTTGGGGCGGTGGGCGAGCATGCACGCCAGCTCGACGATCCTTCGGGAACCTGTCGACAGCTCGGCGACGAACTTGTTGCGGAAAGCCGCCAGGCCCATGAGGTCTACGAGCTCGTCGACCCGCTCGTGGATCATCCGTTCCGACCCGGCGACGCGCGGAACGCCAAGCAGGGCGGGCAGCGCCGCCTCAGTCTCACCCTCGAGGTGGAGAGCGACGGCGAGACACTCGGCGACGGTGAGCTCGGGCCACAGGCGGGCGTCTTGAAACGAGCGGCCCAACCCGAGATGGGCCCGCTCATGGGCAGCCGACACGGACACATCCGTGCCGTTGAGTACGACGTGGCCGGCGTCAGCCGTCGAGAACCCTGATATGAGGTCGAAGAGGCTCGTCTTGCCGGCCCCGTTGGGCCCGATGAAGCCCAGGATCTCGCCCTCATGCAGCTCGAAGCTGACCCCGTCGACGGCCGTGACACCGCCGTATCTCTTGGTGAGGGATCTCGTCTCCAGCACCACCGGCTCGCTCTGGAGGCGGGCGGCCGCCCGCTCGGCTGTACGAGCGGCCTTCCTCGCCGATTGGCTGCCTTCGGCCGTGGCGGGACCGGAGGCGGCCAGCTCCTCGCCGGCCGTCGCCCCCTGCAGGAACACGGCGCGCAGGATGTCGGGTCGCTCCAGGAGCTCGGTCGTCGGCCCCGAGAAACGGACCTCTCCCTTTTCCATGAAGATGGCCCGCTCGGCGAGCTCGAGGGCGGTGTTGACCGACTGCTCGACGAGGATGATCGTCGTTCCCCGCTCGTGGATCCGCCGGAGGATCTCCACCAGGCGTGAGATGATCGTCGGCGCCAGGCCCAGCGAGAGCTCGTCGACGAGAAGCAGCTCGGGCTCGGCGATGAAGGCCTGGGCCAGGCTCAGCATCTGCTGCTCACCGCCGGACAGGTCGCCCGCGCTGGTGTTCCAGCGTTCCTCCAGGAAGGGAAAGTGCCCCAGCACCTTCCTCGTCGCTCGATCAAGATAAGCCTTGTCCTTGCGGAACAGCCAGCCCGCAACCTTCAGGTTCTCGGCCACGCTGAGCGCGGGGAACACGCTCCGTCCCCCGGGCACCTGCATGATGCCGAGGCGGGCACAGGCCGTGGGGTCGGCGTGAGTGATGTCGCCGCCCTTGAACTGGATGATCCCGGCCACCGGGTCGAGCAGCCCGGTGACGGCCTTCAGGAACGTTGACTTGCCCGCGCCGTTGGTCCCCAACACGGCGACCATCTCGCCCCGCTGGACCTCGAAGTCGACCCCGAAGAGGACCTGCACTCCGCCGTACGAGGCGTCGACCCCCTGACAGTAGAGGAGGGCGTCGGACTCGCGGGCGGCCTCGACCCGCAAGGCCCGCTCGATGTCCTGGTCCACGAACCGTCCCGCCGAGACGTTGATGGCGCCGCCGACGAAGACCAGGCCGCCCAGGACGAGCATGGACACCCGCTGGCCGTGGACGTTGCTGATCGCACCGATGATGACCGACACCACGATGGCACCGGTCGAGTAGAAGAACAGCGACCAGGCGTAGGCCTGCGAACGCAGCCCCGGCGGTGCCACCCTCGAGACCATGGTCGTGTAGGAGGGGAGGAAGCCGAAGGCGCCGAGGCTGAGGAGGGTGGCGGCGGCGACGGCGACGCCGAGTCCGGGTACCGCCCCCAAGACGATCATCCCGGTCGCGAACTCGATGATCATGACCCCGGTGATGACAGCCGTGCGCCGACTCTCGCCTCGGCTGACGGCGCGCTGGGTGAGGACGCCGCCGAGGACGATCCCCAGCAGGCCGCCCACACCGAACAGCGCGCTGATCAGACCTCGGGATGCGTCGCCCAGGTGGTAGACGTCCTTGAAGAAGGTGTTGAGGAGGGTGAGGAATGGGATAGTCCCCCCGCCGAACAGGAACGACGCCAACCACGTCCGCTTGAGGGTCGGGATCGCCCGCACCCTCCGAAAGCCCTCGCGCAGGCTGCCCACTCGCGCCGAGGCCGCCGACACACCCTGCGAGACGCCTCGGCTCGGCTCGCGCAGCAACAGGCGGGCCAGCCCGGCGAAGAGGAATGTCGGCAGGGCCAGGATCACGAAGGCCGCCCGCCACCCCATGACGGCGGCGATCAGGCCGGCGAGGGGGCCGCCAAGGAGCGCGAGCCCCTGTGCGCCGACGCGGAAGGCGCCGAAGACGGTCCCGAGGGACCTCGGCGGGTGGTAGTCGGACAACAGCCCGGGGTAGAGGGTCTCGACGCCGAGCAGCCCCACGCCTCCGATCGCCCGCGCGATCACGAGGATGAGTAGCGCCGGGGCCAGGCCCGTGAAGATGGCCGTGATCCCCCACAGCACGGCGAGGGCGACGCTCAGCCGCACTCTGCTCACGCGGTCGCCGAGGTAGCCGATCACGAAGGCGAAGAGAACCGGCACCGCCAACGTCAACGACGCGATCACGGTGATGGTCCCGTTCGAGACGTGGAACGTGCGCCGGATGTCCGGCGAGAGCACTCCGAAGGCGACGAGGTCGAACTGCTGCACGGCGGCGAGCGAGACGAGGACGACGAGGGGTACGACCCCGGTGGGACCGAGATCGGCGAGGAAGTGGCCGAGCCGCCCTGTCCCGGCGAACCGTGACCCGTTCGGGGGATCCTCGGTCGACGGCCTCAGCTCGGCGCTGTCGGTCGTCCTCACCGGCCGGCTCCCTCGAGCATCTCGCTCTCGGGGGTCCCGCTCTCGAGGGTGCTGTGCTCGGGAGCCGTTGGCTGGCTGCCCACCTGCTCCTCCTCGGCCCTGGCGTCGGCGAGAAGCGAGGGCACGAGCATTCCTCGACGTGCCGCGATCCAGCGCAGCGCCCAGTCGCGACCTCGGAACACCAGCTCGCCGAGACCACCGGGCAGGAACATGAGCAGGAACACGATTCCCAAACCCGTGGCGAAGAAGTCCCAGCCCGGCGGCAGCAGGTACTGGGCTCCGTAGACGTACACGGCACCGAGCACCGCCCCTGGGACCGAGCCGAGACCCCCGATGACCACCATGGTGAAGAACTGCAGACCCTCGGCCGCGTTGAAGGAGCCGAAGTTGTAGGCCTGCTGGTGGATCACGAAGAGGCCGCCGGCGAGGCCGGCGATGGTCCCCGACACACCGAAGGCGACCAGGTTGACGCGTGTGGTGTCGATGGCGAAGGACTGGGCCGCCAGCCTGTTCTCCTTGCCGGCGACCATGGCCCGTCCGGCGTGGCTGTTGCGCAGCCCGCGCACTGCCGCCAAGACAACGATCAGGGCGACCAGGCAGAGGAAGTACATCTGCCGATCGCTGAATATCGAGATCTTGCCGAACAGCGCCGGCCGGTTGATCGAGTCGGTTGGATCAAACCACGGAAAGTACCGGGGGACGAGGAAGTAGTTGGCTGCCGTCACGGCAAAGGCGAGCGTGACCACGGCAAGGAACGGTCCGCTTATGCGCAGTGCAGGGATACCGATGGCGACGGCGATCGTCCCGGCGACGAGTGCTCCGATGCCGAGTGCGACGAACAGATCGAGACCGTGCCGGGTTATGAGGATCCCCGTCGTCGCCCCACCGAAGCCCATGAACGCCACTTGGCCGAGCGAGATATGGCCGGCCCACCCCGTGAGGACGACCAGGGAGGCGGCGACGATCCCGTAGATGAGCACGAGCGACGCCAGCTGGGTGCGGGCTGGGGGGATGAAGAACGGCAACAGGAGGGCGAAGGCGAGGAGGGCCAAGGGGACCAGCCGGCGGCCCACGGCCACCTCGGGCAGCTCGACCATCTCGGGCGGGATGGGGCGCACCTGGCGGATGTTCTGCCACGTGGTGATGCCAGACTCGGCCGCCCGGGAGAGCCGGTCCCGCTTGAACACCAAGGCGGCGAGGATGATAGCCAGCAGGGCGGCGTCCACGAAGGTCGAGTTCTGGAAAGTCCACGCCCCGAGCTGCTCGGCGATACCGAGTCCGATCGCGGCTGCTACTGCTACCGGCAGGCTGGTCATGCTGGCGAGGACGGCGGCCGTCAGCGTCTGGAGGAGCAGGTCGAGCCCGCCGCTCGAGACGCTGCTGAACGACCCGAAGCCGAGGATGGGAACCCGCAACAGCACGGCCAGGGCGGACAGCACACCGGTGATCGTCCAGACGATCGTCGACAGCCGCTGCACGGGAACGCCGAGCAGCTTCGCCCGGTCTCCATTGTCGGCCGCCGCCCTGATGGCGATGCCGTAATTGGTGTAACGCAGGAACCACACGAGCAGGCCGAGCACGATCGGCACGAGGACGATCGCCAACAGGTAGTTGCCGTTGAACACGACGGGTGAGATCGTGAACTTGGTCGTGAACGGGGTGGTGAAGGTGCCCTGGTTGCTTCCGTTCGACCATGCGGTGGGGATGACGATGCTGAGGCCGTTGAGGATCTGGGCCAGCCCGATCGTCACCACGGCCACGATGAGGCGTGGTGCCTTCCCGAAGCGCCGCAGGATCGTCATCTCGATCACGGCAGCGAGCACAGCGGAGGCCACGAGGCCGGTGAGGATCGACAAGAAGTAGTTGACGTGCATCTGGATGTGGAGCTCGATGGCGAGCACCGCTGC
>DASXCO010000111.1 GCA_036491125.1 Acidimicrobiales bacterium
GCCGAGATCGAGGATCGGACCGTCCGCGGCCCCGATATGCGCAACCACCGTATCCATCCAGGCCGACATGACCTCCGGCGGGAGCCGACGGCCGGCCCCGTAGACGCCGGCCATGCGTCCGCTGTAGTCGACCTTCGCCACTGGGGCCACCTTACGACGACCACGGACGCGCTACGGGGGCTTCGGCCCCGGCACGCCGTTACCGAATGGCCACGGCTGCTGGGGAGCTGGGCCAACCGGGACCTGGTCAGCGGCTTCGTATACCGGGCATGCGCGCGCGTTGGCGCCGCGTCCGTACGGCGACGAGTTGCCCGTCGCGGCAAAGCCGAGCGCCGTGCCGAGAACGCGTCAGCCGTCGAGGGCGAGCATGCGGATGGCGTTGCCTCGCACGATCTTGTCGACCGCCTCGGGGTCGAGGTCCTTCATCTGCTCCTCGGCGATCTGGCGTGTGCGCGGCCAGGTGCTGTCGGAATGGGGGTAGTCGCTCTCGTAAGTGACGTTGTCGACGCCGATGTCGTCGAGGGACCGCAGCCCGTGCGCATCGTCGAAGAAGCAGCCGTACACGTGCTCGCGGAACAGCTCACTCGGGGGTCGCAGGACGTTCTCGGCCACGCCACCCCAGGCCCGGTTGTCCTGCCACACGACGTCGGCCCGCTCGAGGATGTAGGGGATCCAGCCGATCTGGCCTTCGGAGTAGGCGATCTTCAGATCCGGAAAGCGGTTGAAGGCGCCACACATGAGCCAGTCGACCAACGAGTAGCAGGCGTTGGCGAAGGTGAGTGTCGAGCCGACCGCCGGAGGGGCGTCCTTCGAGGTCGACGGCATCTTCGAGGACGACCCGATGTGCATGCAGATCACCGTCTGGGTCTCCTCGCAGGCGGCGAAGAACGGGTCCCAGTAGTGGTCCTTGTCGTGCACCGAGGGCAGCCCGAGGAACGGCGGGATCTCCGAGAAGCACACGGCGTGCACACCGCGGTCCGCGTTGCGCCTGACCTCGGCCGCGCCAGCCTCGGCATCCCAAAGAGGGATGAGGGTCAGCGGGATGAGCCGGCCGCCCGACTCACCGCACCACTCGTCGACCATCCAGTCGTTGTAGGCCTTCACGCACAGCAGTGCCAGGTCCTTGTCCGAGGCCTCCATGAATGTCTGTCCGCAGAAACGCGGGAACGTGGGGAAGCACAAGGACGCCTCGATCCAGTTGGTGTCCATGTCCTCGAGGCGGGGCTTGACCTGCCACGAGCCTGGGCGCATCCAGTCGTAGGTGGTCCCCTTCATGGTGATCTCGTCCCGGTCGTGGCCGACCGCGGCGTCGACCCTGAGCAGCGGACGGCGCAGGTCCTCGTACAGCCACCAGTCGACCGGCTCGCCGGGATCCCCCGGCTTGCCCGGCTCGGCCACGAACTTGCCGCCGACGAAGGAGATCTCCTTCACCGGAGCCTGCAGGACGCGTGGACCGACGTCCTGGTACCGGAAGGGGAGCCGATCCGTCCACACGGTCGGCGGCTCGACGACGTGATCGTCCACGGAGATGATCCTCGGGATCTGCATGGGCTGATCGTACCGCCAACCTGACGACGTGTCAGGCCCCTTGGAGGGCAACGGGAGGCGACCTGTAACACAATCCGCCCCAAAGACGATCCCTACCATCGCAGGCTGGGGAAAGGTCAGGTCAGCTGGGGTGCGGGTCGAAACAGACGGCAAGCAGTTCGCGCTCGATAGGCAACGGTTCCTGTTCCGAGGTGTCACCTACGGCACCTTCGGCCAGCGCGAGGACGGGGCGCTGTTCCCCGATCGGGAGCAGATCAAGCGGGACTTCTGCGCCATGCACGAAGCGGGGTTCACAGTCGTCCGGACCTACACGCCACCGCCCGACGATGTCGTAGAGCTCGCCGCGGACTGGGGCCTGAAGCTCTTCGCTGGTGTCTTCTGGCCCGACTGGCGATACCTGCTCGGCGCGTCGAGGCGCCAGCACCGGGACATCGTCCGCCGGGCCGAGAAGGAGGTGCGGGCGGTCGCCCGGCGCCTCGCCGGTACCGATGAGGTGATGGCCCTTTCGCTGGGCAACGAGGTCCCGGCCGACGTCCTGCGGTGGGTCGGCACACGAACGGTCGCCTCCGCGCTCGGCGGCCTCGTCGACACGGTACGGGACGAGGATCCTGACCAGCTCGTCTCTTACGCCAACTACCCCACCACCGAGTACCTCCCGCTCGACTCGTTCGACTTCCTCACCTTCAACGTGTTCCTCGAACGGCAGGCCGACTTCCGTCGCTACCTGACCCGGCTGCAGCACCTCTCCGGTGACCGGCCTCTCGTGCTCGGCGAGGTCGGTCTCCACGCCGGAGACGGTCCCGCCGGCGAGCGCCGTCAGGCGAGCGCTCTCGATTGGCAGCTCCAGACCGCTCTCGAGCGGGGGGTTGCGGGCGCGTGCGTATTCGCCTGGACCGACGAGTGGTCGGTGGGTGACCAGCCGGTCGAGGGCTGGCGCTTCGGTCTTACCAGGAAGGACCGCTCACCACGGCCGGCCTTCGACGTGGCCCGCTCGTGGAACGACCGCACGGTTGCCGACCTCGACTATCCCTGGCCTTCCATGAGCGTGGTGATTTGCGCGTACAACGCGGCCGAGACGCTCGACGAGTGCCTGCGACACACCTGCGCGCTCACGTACCCCGACCTCGACGTCGTCGTGGTGGATGACGGATCCACCGATGCGACCGCAGCGATCGCCGAGCGTCACACCGCCGCACGGCTGGTGAGGATCCCCCACGCCGGACTGTCCGCGGCCCGCAACGCAGGCCTCCGGGCCGCACGTGGCGACCTCGTCGCCTACCTCGACGCCGACGCCTATCCCCCGCCTGAGTGGCCCTGGTACCTGGCCCTCGGCCTCGACTCCGCAACGGTCGGGGGCGTGGGTGGTCCCAACATCCCGCCTGCTGGCGACCCGCTCGGAGCCCAGCGCGTGGCCCGGGCCCCGGGCGGACCCCTCCACGTGCTGGTGAACGACGACCGGGCCGAGCACGTGCCCGGCTGCAACATGGCGTTCTGGAAGATCGTCCTGGAGGAGATCGGCGGCTTCGACCCCGTCTACACCGCGGCGGGAGACGACGTCGACGTCTGCTGGAAGGTGCTGGACCGGGGTTGGGAGATCGGGTTTCACCCTGCGGCGTCGATCTGGCACCATCGTCGTCCCGGTCTCCGGGGCTACCTCCGCCAGCAGCGAGGCTACGGGCGGGCCGAGGCCTTGGTCGCCGCCCGTCACCCCGACCGGTTCACGCCTACCGGGTCGGCGAGGTGGCGAGGCCGGATCTACGACTCGTTCGTTCCCAGCCTCGGCCGGCAACGCGTCTACCGCGGCCTGTACGGGGCCTCTTCCTATCAGTCGGTGTACCGAGGCGGTGGCCACACCCTCGACATCGGACACCAGGTCGGAGTGCCCCTTGCCGCCCTCGCCTTGCTGACGGCTCCGCTCGGCGCCCTGTCGCCTCTCCTGGCCGCACCGGCTCTGGCCAGCGTCATCGCCATCGCGGTGCTGTTGGCAATCGACGCCAGACGGACCCGACCGCCCAGGCGACTGCGAGGGTGGGCGCCCATGTTCCGCGCGGGCGTGGCCATTCTTCACGTCCTCCAGCCCATCGTCCGCTGGTGGGCCCGCGCTCGGGTCGGAGGAGCAGCGCGGAAGCGAGTCCCATCGGCCGAGCGCCTGCCCGGGCCGGCGCGCCGCATCGGCCGCGGCGTGCTCCTCCTGCCCGCCACCGTGCCACGGCCGCAGCTGGCCGCCGCAGTGGTGCTCACCGTCCGGCGGGCCGGGCTACGGGTCGCGCCGGCAACGGGCTGGGAGGCCTACGACGCCAAGATGACAGGCTCTGCCCTGGTGACGGGGGAACTGGTCACCAGCGCCCACCCCGAGGGGAGCGTCCAGATCCGCGTCCGCCGCAGAGTGCGTCGGGCGGGCGTGCTGACCTCGCTGGTAGCGACGGGAGTGCTCCTCGGTCTGGCTCCGCCGCTGGCGGCTGTCGTCGCCGCGATCGCCGTCGTCGAAGTTGGCAGAGGTCTGTGGCGGACCGGGCCCCTCGTGGTCCGTGTCGTCGAGGAGGCGGCCCGGTGAGCCGCCGGGCCCTCGTGCTGGGCGTGGGTGGGTTCCTCGGTTCGCACCTGGCCCGGTACCTGCTCACCGACGGCTGGGTCGTCACCGGCGTGGTTCGGGATCTCGACGATCCCCACGTCGCCACGCGGCTCGGCTCGATCGTGGCCGACGTGCAGCTCGTGGCCGGCGACGCCACCGACTCCGATCTCCTGGGGCGTTTGGTCCAGGACCTGGACGCCGTGTTTCCCTTCGCTGGCCACTCGGGCGCATCCCGCAGCTTGCGCGAGCCCTTCGACGACCTTGTCGGCAATGCTGGCGGCCAGCTGGCGCTGCTGGAGGCCCTGCGTCGTCACAACCAGGGCGCGCGAGTGGTGTTCCCCGGGTCGCGCCTGCAGTACGGCCTTGCCGGCCACCTGCCGGTCGGCGAGGATCACCCGCAGCAACCCGTCAGCCTCTACGGGCTCCACAAGATGATGGGCGAGCACTACCACCGCCTCTATCACGACCTCTACGGGCTACCGACGTGCTCGCTGCGGATCTCCAACCCGTACGGACCCGGCCAGGACCGCCCGGACCGGGCATTCGGCGTCGTGGGCAACTTCCTCGCCACCGCAGCAGCAGGAGGGGACATCGCCGTCTACGGCGGCGGTACGCAGCTGCGGGACTACGTCCACGTTGACGACGTTGTCGAGCTGTGCGCCATTGCCGCCACCCACCCGGCTGCAATAGGCGAAGCCTTCAACGCGGGCGGCCCGGCACCAGTGTCGATCCGGGAGATGGCCGAGGCAGTGGTTCGAGCGGTGGGCCGCGGGCGAGTGGCCGCGGCGCCGTGGCCGGCCATGGAGGCGGCAGTCGAGACCGGTGACTACGTCAGCGACCTCCGCCGGGTCCACGCCAGTCTCGGGTGGCAGCCTCAAGTCGGCCTCGAGACCGGGTTGGCCGGGACCTGGGAGGCACTGGCGCCCATGCTGACCCAGGCGGTCTGAGCGGCGTGCGCATCGGAGCGCCTCTCGTCGCTGTCGCAGCGGTCGGTCTTGCTGGGATTGTCAACGTCGTAGGAGCACTCAATGGCTGGCGGCGAAGATCCCCGGCGGCGGCCGGACTCTCGGTCGAGCGCCGGCTGCTCGTCTACCTCATGCCCTATTGGCCGGCCGTCCTGGTCGCCTTAGGCATCGGCGCCGCGTCGGTCGTCGTCGGGCTGGCCAAGCCGTGGCCGACCAAGATCCTGGTCGACAATGTCCTCGGTCGGCATCCCTTCCACGGACTGGGACCTCAACCGACGCTGGCCCTCACCGTGGCGGCGACACTCCTGCTCTTCGCCGGCTCAGCCGCGCTCGGGGTGCTCCAGACCCGGGTGGTGTACGGGCTGGCACAACGGCTCATCGAAGACATGAGAGGCCGATTGTTCGGCCATCTCACCCGGCTGTCGCTCCGCTACCACGACACCGCCGGAGCGGGGGACGGCATCTACCGAGTCACCACTGACACCTATGCAGTCCAGGCCGTCCTGCTCAACGGGCTGCTCCCCACCGCCACGGCGCTGCTCACGCTGATCGGCACCTTGTTGGTGATGCTGAAGCTCGACGTCGAGCTGACCCTGGTGGCCGTGGTTTCGACACCGTTGGCCCTCGTGGTCACATCTCGCTTCGGTGGCCGGATCCGCTCGTTCGCCCTCGTCCACGCCCAGCGCGAGTCCGAGGTCTACGCCCAGGCGGAGCAGACCCTCGGAGGCATCCGGACCGTCCAGGCATTTGCCCGCCAGCAATACGAGACCGACCGCTTCCGCGGGCGGGTGACCGCCTCCCGCCAAGCGATGATGCGCTTGGTGAGTCTCCAGACCGTCTTCGGAATCAGCGTAAACGGCGTGCTGGCGGCCGGCATGGGTCTGGTCACCTTGCTGGCCGCCGAGCAGGCCCTATCGGGCCGGCTGTCTACTGGCGAGGTGCTCGTGTTCATCACCTACGCCGGAAGCCTCTACTCTCCGGTGTCGGGGCTCTCCACGGTTTTCGCCGATCTGCAGCAAGCCGCCGCCAACGCCTATCGAGTCTTCCACGTGCTCGACCAGCCCCAGCCCGAGGAGCCCGACCGGCCGGTACCGACGCCAACACGCTCCGCCGGGATCGTGGCCTTCCATAACGTGAGCTTCAGCTACCGGCGGGGCCAGCCCGTACTGCACGGCGTGAGCTTCGACGTCCGGTCTGGGGAGCTGGCGGCGCTGGTCGGTCCCACTGGCGCGGGCAAGTCCACCATCGCCAGCCTGCTACTGCGTATGTACGACCCGACCCGGGGCCGGATCACCCTCGACGGGATCGACGTGCGCCACGTCAGATCGGAGTGGCTGCGTGAGCAGGTGGCGTTCGTCCCCCAGGACCCCGTCTTGTTCCCAGACAGTGTGCGCGAGAACATCCGCTATGGACGTCTCGACGCCACCGACGCCGAAGTGGAGCAGGCGGCGCGCGACGCCAACATCTTCGACGAGCTGGTAACTCAGGCCGATGACCTCGACACCGCCGTGGGTGACCGAGGGGTCATCCTGTCGGGAGGACAACGTCAGCGAGTGGCGCTGGCCCGGGCCTTCCTGCGCGACGCGCCGGTGGTCCTGCTGGACGAGCCGACCAGCGCGCTGGATGCCGGGACCGAGGCCCTCATCATGGACGCCGTCGAGAGGCTCACCCGGTACCGCACCTGCGTAGTAATTGCCCACCGGCTAGCCACGGTCAAGCGGGCCGATCAGGTGCTGGTAGTGCAGGGCGGGAGGATCGTCCAGTCCGGCGCCCACGCGCGGTTGATCCGCGTTTCCGGTCTGTACCGGGACCTGCACGAGGCGCGCTTCGGGCGCGAGCCCGGGCCCGAGGCGCGAGTCGGCCGATCCACGACGGTTACCAACGGTTCCAAGCGTCGTCTCAACGGGTCCAAACGCTATGCGACGAGCTCCGCGGCGCAGCCTGCCGGAGCCGCACCGTTGGCGGGCGGGCGCCCGTGACCAGCGTGGTGGTGTGCGGCATCGCCGGCTACTTCCCCCTCGCGGGTGTGGCTCTGCACTACCTGCAATACTGCCTCGGCTTCCGAGATCTAGGTGTCGAGGTCTCCTACCTCGAGGACAATCAGGCCTGGCCGCTGCACCCCGACACGCGCGATCCCGATGGCACGGCCGCCTATACCGTGGCGTGGCTGACCGAGCTTTTCGGCCGCTTCGAGCTGCCATGGGCCTACCGGGACCCCTCGGGGGACTGGCACGGGGCCACCGGAGCCGAGGTCCACGCCCGGTGTGCCCGAGCCGATCTGCTCCTCAACGTCAGTGGGGGTAGCACCCTGGGCGAACACCACCGCCGAGCAGGGCTGGTGGCTTACGTGGACACTGACCCCGCCTTTACTCAGGTCGCGGCCGAGCAGCACAAGGGCGTGAGGGACTGGATCGCCCGCCACGACCTGCATTTCACGTTCGCCGAGCTGTACGGACGTCCGGAGTGCCGGCTGCCCTCGGGGGGGTTCCGATGGATCACCACCCGGCAGCCGGTATGGCTGCCGTTCTGGAACCACACACGCGACCGACCCGGGACGGATTACACGACCGTGATGCACTGGGCCCCCTATGGAGTCGCGCACTGGGACGGCGAGGAGTGGGGCCAGAAGAACGCCGAGTTCCCGTTGGTCCTCGACCTTCCCGGCCGGACAGGCGCATCCTTCGAGGTGGGCCTCGATGCGAGCGTCGACGGCAACGCCCCCGTCGAGGAGATCCGGCAAGCCGGATGGCGGGTGGTGGACCCCCGCGTGCCGACCCGCACGATATGGAGTTTCCGCGACTACATCGCGGCCAGCC
Organism: Acidimicrobiales bacterium; assembly: GCA_036491125.1. NCBI lineage: Bacteria > Bacillati > Actinomycetota > Acidimicrobiia > Acidimicrobiales > Acidimicrobiales bacterium. The sequence goes on from DASXCO010000111.1 coordinate 7,902, forward strand.
GCGGCGAGGTCACAGTGGCCAAGCAGGGTTACGTACGCTCACGGAGCGGCTGGTTCTCCGAACGCGGCGCCAACTACCTCGCCGCCGGTCGGCCCGTGATTGCCCAGGACACCGGGTGGGGCGAGCACGACCTGCTTCCGACGGGCCAGGGGCTTTTCCCGTTCTCCACTACCGAGGAGGCCGCGGCCGCGGTCGAAGCCGTGAACGCCGATGCTGACAAGCATGCCCAAGCCGCCCGAAGTCTCGCCGCCCGGGAGTTCGACGCGTCCAAGGTGCTGGCCCGCATGCTCTCAGACGCCGGAGTCGACTGAGTGAGGACGGCCGGACGAATCAAAGGGAAGGACGGAAAATGCGAGTAGTGGTGAGCGGCTGGGTGGCGCCGTTCCCCGTTGCCGGCTTCCTGTGGCACGCGGTCTCCTACGCGTTGGGCTTCCGGGACCTCGGCCACGAGGTCTGGTACGTAGAAGATCCCGGCTGGACCGCCGACCGCGGCTTCGATCCCCTCACCCGGCTGCCCGATCCCGACTGCGACGCCGGTGCGCGCTTTCTAGCCGAGGAACTCGATCGGATAGGCCTGACGGGGCGCTGGGCGCTCCGCCATCCGAGCGGGAGGGTCTCTGGCCTCAGCGCTTCAGAGCTAGACGAGGTGCTGCGGGGAGCCGATCTACTCGTGAACGTCTCGCTGCTCCTTCCCGACCGGCCGGAGTACCGCTGCATCCCGCACCGCTTCGCCATAGACACCGACCCCGTCTTTACCCAGGTCGGGGTGGCCAGGGGTTGGGACGTGGCCGAACGCCACACCAGGCTGTTCACCTTCGGGCGTGCGCCACTGCCGGGCCAGCAGCCCGCCCACGAGTGGGTACCTACGCGACAGGCGGTCCATGCCGAGTCGTGGCCGGTGGCGCCGCCGTCCCGGCCCGGCGACCCCTTCACCACAGTCACCTCTTGGCAGGCCTTCTCGAAGCCGCTGGTCTTCGAGGGTCGCGAATACGGCATGAAGGACCGGTCGATCCGGGAACACCTCGACCTGCCCGGGCGCACCGCCGTACCTATCGAGATCGGCCTGGCCGGGGGCGAGGGCGCCGAGGAAGGCGGCCCGGTCCTGGCCGCCCACGGGTGGCGGATTACCGACGCCCTGGCCGCTACCCGCTCCAGCGTCGACTACCGGACGTTCGTCTCCAACAGCGCTGGGGAGATCGGCTTCGCCAAGCACGCCTACGCGGTGGCGCGCTGCGGGTGGTTCTCCGACCGCACCTGCTGCTACCTGGCCTCCGGGCGCCCAGCCGTGGTGCAGGACACTGGCTGGGTCGACTGGCTCCCCAACGGCGACGGCATCCTCGCGTTCCGCACGACGGCCGAGGCGGCAGCCGGCCTCGAGAAGGTGGCAGCCGATCCTGAGCGTCACGCGGCGGCCGCTCGCAAACTGGCCGAGGAGCATTTCGACGCCGCCGGGGTATGTGCTGGGCTGCTGGAGGCAGGCATATGAGCACGGCGGCCGGATGACCGGGGGCGGCCCATGAACGTGGTCGTCAGCGGCTACTACGCCGGCTTCCCCGTAGCGGGCCTGTTCTGGCACGCGGTTTCGTTCGCGCTGGGGTTCACCGAACTTGGCCATCAGGTCTGGTACCTGGAGGACTCCGGGGACGTCCCCTGGGGTTTCGATTTCGAACGGCTCGACTTCGACCACGACTGCCGTTACGGCGTCCGCCGCCTGGCTGCCGAGATGGACGCCGTCGGCATGGGGGATCGTTGGGTCTACCGCCACGTGCCCACCGATCGCTGGGACGGCCTCGGCCGCGACCGCGCCATGGACGTCCTGGCCGGCGCCGACGTGCTGGTGAACGTCTCGCTCTCGGCACCGATGCGTCCGGAGTACTTGCACATTCCACATCGCCTCGCCGTTGACACCGACCCCGTGTTCAACCAGGTGCGTATGCGCACGAGTACCACACCGACGGCCACGGTGGCCGATACCCATACCCGCCTGTTTACGTTCGGTCGGCCTCCCCTCCCGGCTCCTCGGCCCGGCGACGAGTGGTTGCCGACCCGCCAGCCTGTGGTTTCCCGCCTGTGGCCGGTGGCCGGTCCGCCCGAGCCCGATGCACCTTTCACGACCGTCACCCACTGGGAGGCCTACCCCGGGATCAGCTGGGACGGCGTGTACTACGGGACCAAGGGCGACACCATGCGCGAGTACGCCGATCTTCCCCACCGCACGGGCGTACCACTGTCGCTGGCTCTCGGCGGCAGCGCCAGGGCTCAGCGCACAATGACCGGAGGGGGTTGGCACGTGCGCGAGCCCGTCGGGGTGAGCGAGAAGACCACCGACTACCGGGCCTGGATAGCAGCGAGCGCCGGGGAGATCGGCTTCGCCAAGCACGGCTACGTGACGGCCCGGTCTGGGTGGTTCTCCGACCGCACCTGCTCCTACCTAGCCTCCGGTCGCCCGGCGGTCGTGCAGGACACCGGCTGGAGCGAATGGCTGCCCGAGGGTGAGGGGGTGCTGGCCTTCTCCGACCCGGCCCAGGCCGCGGCGGCCCTGGAGGAGGTGGCCGCCGACCCAGGGCGCCACGCCCGCGCCGCCCGAAAGCTGGTGGAAGAGCACTTCGAGGCCGAGCACGTGTGCGCGGCGATGCTGGAAGCGCTTTGACCCCCGACGCTCCCGCCCGCCCGGTGGCAGTGGTCGTGGGCTACCTAGTCCGCTATCCGCTGGCCGGCATGGCGTGGGTCAACCTCAATTGGATGCTCGGCCTGCGCGACCTCGGCTTCGAACCTGTGTTCATGGAGGCGGCGGTGACTGAGCAAGCCTGCTGGGACGTCGACGCCGGCGCTCTGACCGACGATGCCGGCTACGGGACCCGCTTCCTCGAAGACGCCTTGGCAGCCGTCGGACTGGCCGGTACTCGCTGGTGGTACCGGGGTGGGGGGCGAAACTGGGGCATGTCCGCCGACGAGGCGGAGGCCGTTCTCGAGTCCAGCGCCGTACTGGTCAATGTCGGAGCGTCGTCATGGTGCCGGGCCTTCGAGCGGGCTCCCCGGCGCGTCCTGGTCGACTGCGACGCCCCCCTGACCCAGCTCAAGCTGGCCGAGGGACGTGAGCCGCTCACGACGATGGTCGCGGCCCACGACACCCTCGCCACCTCGGCGGTGAACCTGGCCGAAGCCGGAGGCGGCCCTTTCCCTACCGGCGGTCGGCAGTGGATCCCCGTGGTGCCTCCCGTGCACCTGAACTCCTGGCCGGCCGTGGCCATGCCCGCCCGAGGTCGCTGGACGACCGTCACCTCTTGGAGCACAGGCGCTACCGTCCGCCACGAAGGTGTCGTCTACGGCCAGAAGGACCGGCAGTACGAACGGCACATGGCCCTGCCGGCGATGGTCGAGGCGGAGCTAGAGCTGGCGGTAGCGTCCAATGCCCCTGTTGGGCGACTGGTGTCGGAGGGCTGGCGGGTCATCGATCCGGTGCCGGTCACCCGCACTCTGGACGCTTTGGCCACCTACGTGCGTGGGTCACGGGGCGAGCTCGCTGTGGCCAAGGAAGGCTTCGTGGTCGCCCGCACCGGCGCCATGAATGACCGGTCGCTCCTCTACCTGTCATCAGGGCGCCCCGTGGTGTGCTCCGACGTCGGTCTCGATTGGCTACCCGTCGGGGAGGGCCTGCTCACCTTCTCCGGGTCGGAGGACGCTGCTAGCGCCATCCGCACCGTCGACAACGAGCCCGAGCGCCATGCCAAGGCAGCCCGGGCCTTGGCTGAGCGGTTCGCGGCAGCCGCCGTCGTAGGCAGGCTGCTCGCCGACGCGGACGTCGCCCCATGAAGGCCGTGGTCTGCGGCGTAATGGCCACCTGGCCGGTCGGCGGGGTGGCCTGGGACTACCTGCAGTACGTCCTCGGTCTGGAGGAGCTCGGCTTCGAGGTCACCTACCTGGAAGACGCCGGCCTCGCCGGCTACGAGCCGGTGGAGCGCTGCTATACCGAGGATCTGGCCGGGGGCGTGGCCTTCCTGCAGTCCACCCTGGCCGACAACGCGGCCGGGATAGCCGGCAGCGGCCGCTGGCACGTGCGCGGTCCGGACGGACAGACGTGGGGGATGGACCCGTCGGCCCTGATCGAGACGGTCGCGGGCGCCGATGTGTTCCTCAACGTCTCGGGCATGTGCCTGCTGCGCGAGGAGTACTTGGAGAGCCGGTGCAAGGTTCTCATCGACACCGACCCGGGCTGGAATCACTTCGTGGTATTCCCCCGCCACGACGCGGGCATGCTGTGGCCGGGCACGTCCGGTTTCCGGGCCCATGACAGGTTCTTCACCTACGCGGCCCGCACCGGACGACCCGGGTGCCAGCTCCCTGACCTGGGCCTCCAGTGGGAGGCCTTGCTGCCGCCGGTAGTGACCAGCCGGTGGACGGCGCGGCCCGCCGGGCGGCGCTGGACCACGGTGCTCACCTGGGACAACTACGCCGGCGTCGTCGAGCACTGCGGTCGTCGCTACGGTTCGAAGGGTCCGGAGTTGGCCCGTATTGAGGACTTGCCGGCCCTCACCGGCCTGGAGCTGGAGCTGGCCGTAGGCGGCGTCGATCCGCCGGTCGAACGCTGGCAGAGCAGGGGTTGGTCGGTCGTGGACGGGCCGTCTGCCAGCCGCACCGCCGACAGCTACCGCGGATACGTGTCGGGCTCGCGCGGCGAATGCAGCGTGGCCAAGCAGATCTACACGGCGACCGGCTCGGGATGGTTCAGCTCCCGGTCGGTCTGCTACCTGGCAGCGGGCCGTCCCGCCGTTCTACAGGACACCGGTTGGAGCGAGGGCCTTCCCAACGGGCGCGGGTTGCTTTCCTTCGACGACGCCGAAGGCGCAACGCGGGCCCTACGGACGGTCGAACGCGACTACGAGCGTCACGCGGTCGCCGCCCGGGAGATGGCGGAGGAGCACTTCGCCGCTTCGGTGGTGCTGGGCCGCTTGCTCGACCGGGTGGGCGCCTGAGTGGAGGAAGGAACCGCCAGCGGCGACGGACCGATGGCCCGCCCTCTGCCGCCGCTCGAGGATCTGACGGGCGCCTGGGACTACCGGACCGTGCCGCCCAACGTGATCGTCGGGGAGGGGTGCTACATCGAGCGCCGGGATAGCTTGGCATCCTTCCGCAGTCGGCGTCATCCCGGCCTGGTGCTCGGCCAGCGGGTGGTCGTGTACACCTGGGCCGGCTTCGGCGTAGAGGAGGGTGGGCTGCTCGAGGTCGGCGACGATTGCGTGCTCGTGGGACCGCTGTTCATGTGTGCCAACCACATCCGCCTCGGCGAGCGGGTGGTGATCTCCTACAACGTCACCGTGGCCGACTGCGACTTTCACCCGCTGAACGTGGAGGCCCGGCGGCGGGACGCTGTGGCTCTTGCTCCGGGAGGCGACCGCTCGAGCCGGCCCCTCATCGACACCGCGCCCGTGCTGATCGAGGACGACGCCTGGATCGGTATCGGTGCCACCGTCCTGAAGGGCGTAACCATCGGGGCCGGGGCCCGAGTGCAGGCAGGCTCGATTGTGACCTCCGACGTAGCGGCCGGCACCAGAGTCCAAGGCAACCCGGCTCGTCCGATCGGCCCGTGACTGCACCCGTTCTCGAGCACGACTGGTATCCGGCCCCGGTCCCGGCCAACGTGGAGGTGGGCCCGGGCAGCTGGTTGTACTCGGCCTTCGCGTTCTTGCACTACCGGAGCCAACGCCCGGTGGGGCTGCGAGTCGGCCGCAACACCGGCATCTATATCGACACCCTGTTCGACCTGGGCCCGCACGGCGAAGTGGATATCGGGGACCACTGCACCTTGGCCGGGCCGATCTTCTGTACGAGGGGTCGGGTGGCGATCGGAAACAGAGTCCTGATCTCCTCCAGGGTGCTGGTCGCGGACGACCCGTTCTCGTGCCCACCCGGCAACCACGTCCCGGACCTGGGGGCCGGCCATTCCCCTCCCGCCGTCGTCGAGATCGGGGACGACGCCTGGATCGGCACCGGCGCCACGTTGCTGGCCGGCGCCCGGATCGGGGCCGGCGGCATCGTCGGCGCCGCCACCGTCGTGGACTTCGAGGTCCCGGAGATGACGATCGTGGGCGGCGACCCGGCCCGGATCATCGGTCGCTCCGACTGAATAGTGCTTGCCGCTGCCCTCATAACGCGGCCGTTCCTGCCTCGCCGGCTCATGCCTGGCCGCGCTCGGGGCCTTGAACGCGGTCGAGCAGCTCCACCATGACGGGGACCGAGCCCGCCACCGGGCCGGTGGTGAGCTCCTCATGCACCTCCAGGGCAGCGGCCAGCTGCCGACCACCCGATCCGGGAGCGGACCGAGCCGAGCTGCGGCGCAGCGCAGGCTCGACGAAGGCGCTCAGCTCGTCAACAAGGGCGGCACCGGGAGGCTCCAAGCCTAAATGACTCGCGACCGCGCCGAGCGTTCCGCCGATAGCGGAGAACCAGTCCTCGTAACGCACGGCGAGCGCATCGGGTGCGTTCACCACAGCGGCCGCCGTGTAGCGAAGCCACAGCTGGGCGCCCTCCTCGGGGCTGAGGCCGTCCCGCCGAGTCAGGGAATCGACCACCTCGCGGGGGTCGCGCACCGAGATGACTGTTCGGTCCACCGCCGCCGCGTAGCGCCAAAACGGCAGCAACAGGCACAAGCGTGGGTCCTTGAATCCACATGGCTGCCCGGCGTCGAGGACCGGAGCGCGCTCGGCCACGAGCTGGGCCGCCCACACCCGGAACGGCTCGAGGCGCCATTCCCCCGCCCACTCACCCAGCAACGTGGGCGGGTCGTGCCACCATCCGCCCAGAAAGCCCAATAGTTGGTCATTGAGCTGCACCACCCGGTTGTCCTCCCAGTAGCCACGCGGGTTGTCGTCGTTGGCGGGCAACAACCAACGCTCCGGTCCGAGGTCGGCGCCGAGGAGGTGCACCGCGCGCGCGAGCACCGAGGTCCCGGCGCGGTGCATGCCGGTGACGCAGATGATCCCCACGCTCAGTATGTCGCTGCACCGCCGGCCAGACCGGCGGCGACCGCCGTCGGCCAGCAGCCGAAGTCCAGATCCGGGACAAGCTCGGCCAGCCGGGCCAGGTCGGGGGCATAGGCGGCGGTGAGGGCCTCGGCCGCGGCGGGCGGTACCGGGACCTTGGGCCCGGCGGTTTCGAGCCGGCGCTCCTCGAGCCGATCGGGCACGAAAGCCGAGTCCAAACGACAGAAAGAGTAGGTGCGCGCCAGTTCGGCCCGGGTGTCGGAGACGCAGCGTTCGAACTGGAGCACGAGCACCTCTGTGGCGGGCACGACAGCGAAGAGCCGAGCCAGCTGGGCGCCGTAGAGCCCCCGAGCGAATGCGTCTGTGGCCACCAGGGCGGTCGGCGGTAGCCCATCGTAGGAGAGGCTGTGTGTGAGCCCCGACCGGTAGCGTTCCAGTGGGTCCCGCAGGAGGACCAACAAACGGGCGCGGGGCGCCGCCAAACGCAGGAGGGCAGGAACCCACGGATCCTGCAGGTAGCGCGGCGTCCACTCCCCCACGACGCCATCCCCGGCGAGCGTGAAGTGGGAGTGGTACTCGGCCACCTCCGCCTCCCCGAACGGCTGGGCCCAGAAGCGGTCGAAGAAGTGCAGCTCCTTGAGACCGGGGTCGGAGGCGCAGGAAGGATGGGCGCAGAGCAACTCGTACCACCAAGATGTCCCCGACCGCTGCACTCCTACGCCAACGAAATCGGGCGGCCGAGGAACGCCGGCGGCGGGCATCGCTGGAGGCTACCGCTCGCCGGCGCCCGCCGTCCCTCGCAAGATCGACGGCACGACCCACCCTGTCGGTTGGCGCGATCAGCGGGAACCGAGGACATGGACGATCATCGCACCGGGCGCAATTGCGCCAGCACGCCCGGGACCCGACACGACGATCCCGAGCTCATCGACCCAACCGCCGTGGCCAACGGCCGAGGAGCGAGAATTGCCTGCTCAGCAGGCATGGTCCCCAGAAGCGCCGCCAGGTGGGCGCAAGTATTCAGCCCTCCGACCGTTACAAACACATGGCGCGGATCTCGGTCAAGCGCCGGTTGCGTATGCTCCGGCGCACCAATGCTCGGGGAACGGTTCGCTGTGGCTCTGAAGGATGCCCAGGGGGGAGATCAGGCCGCGTTCGCACTGTTGTTCCGAGATCTCCAACCGGCTGTTGTCCGATACCTGCGGGTGGTCGCGACAGCCGCTGCCGAGGACCTAGCCGCAGAGACCTGGCTGGAGGTGGTGCGAGGCTTCCGCCGGTTCTCGGGCGACGAGGCAGGGTTCCGCTCCTGGGTGCTCACGATCGCACGTCGCCGCCACATCGATCGGCTGCGCGCCCTGTCCCGACGGGCACCCGAGGTCACCTACGTGGAATCGCTGGAGACTGTGGGTCGTATCGACGACGCTGCCATCGCAGTCGAGGAGAACCTCTCGACCGAGGCGACGCTCCGCCTCATCGCCACCCTCCCGCCGGCGCAGGCAGAGGTGGTGACGCTGCGCGTGGTCGCAGGGCTGAGCGCCACAGCGGTGGCCGAGATCGTCGGGCGCCGCCCGGGATCGGTGCGCATTCTGGCTCATCGAGGACTGCGGCGCCTCGCCGAGCACGTCACCGCCAGGCCCGGGGCCGTGGAGGCTTGACACCATGAGCCCTGCGGACGATGCGTCTTTCGAGATCGCAGATCTCGGAACGTCCTGGCCGCATCACGGCTTGTTCGATCCACTCGCCCTCGACGAGGGCACGGCCAGTCGCATCCTCGACGGTCTCGGCCCGGACGACGTGCCTCCGGGCTACGTCGGCCTGGCCAGGCTCTTGGCCGCCGCGTCGGCTCCCGCCCATGCCGACGAGCTGGAGGAAGAGGCGACGGTCATCGCTGCGTTCCTCGGCGAGCCGATCCAGACCGTCGAGCTACCGATCCAGACCACCCAGCCACCCTCACGCCGCCGGCGTGGCACGCTCGTCCGCGGGCTCGTCTCCCAGAAGGTTGCCGTGGCCGCCGTCGCAGGAGGGCTCGTGGTCGGCGGCGCAGCGGCCGCCGCCGCCACTGGATCGCTGCCTAGCGCCGCCCAGGGCGTGGCCTCCCAAGTGCTGAGCTTCGTCGGTCTCGACGTCCCTGGCCCCAGCAACAGTGCCGGCCATCATCCGGTCACACCAGGTACTTCGGGCACGCCACCCACGACCGCTCTCACTGGACCTGGGTCGGCCGACAGCGGGTCGGCGAGCTGCATCGCACCCTGCGGTGGTCTGCTACCGCCGGGCGCCAAGAGCAGTGCCGGCGCGGCGGCCTCCGGAGCTCCCGCGGGCACGCCGAACCCTGCGACAGGTACGACCAGCTCGGCAAGCAAGGGGGCCAGCTCGGCCGGCACGACGAGGGCCGACAACGCGAGCGGGGGCGCGAGCACCGCCGGCTCGGGCAATGCCGGCTCCAACCCGGGGCCTGGCGCTACCACGGGCACAAGCAGGGGGTCCAGCGACACCGGCTCTGGCGCGGGCGGCGCCGGCTCGGGCGCGGGCAACGCCGGCTCCCACCAGGGTGGCGGCGGGGCGAACAGCTCGAGCCAGGGCCAGGCACACGGCAAGCCATGACCCACGGTCATCGAGCCTGATCAGGCGTCGAGCACTTCGACTGCAACCAGCTCCTCCAGATAGCGGGAGTCCCACCAGGAAAGCTGGAGCTGCTTGGCCCGGCGGAAGTACAGCTGGATGTCGTACTCGACGGTGAAGCCGACGCCACCGAACACCTGCTGGGCCATGGCGGTCACGTCACGGAAGGTCTGACAGGCGAACAGCTTGGCCATGGGGGCCAGCCGCGCCGTCGACCGGCCCGT
>DASXCO010000112.1 GCA_036491125.1 Acidimicrobiales bacterium
CCCAGGAACCTCGTGGTGTATGGGGCGCCGCACATGCGGTCGAGGTGGGCGCCGGCGTCGGACCCGCCGAGCATGGCGCGGTCGTCCGACCACACCTGCCTGCGGAGCTCCCAGGTATCGGGGTCGTTGTCGGGGGGCATAGGCCAGAGGATCGTCTTCAGCTCGTCGTTGATGACGATCTCGGTGAGGGTGCTGAACGGGTCGGCGCCGCGTTCGGTGGCCAGCTCCCCGACCACCCGGCCCTTCATGCCCTCGTTGGCCGCGGAGTAGGTGTCGCCGATCACGTAGTGGCGGAAGTCGGCCAGGCGGCGGAACACCCCCGCCTCCGGGCTCTTCGCCCGGGCCATCATCTCCTGCCTGACCTCCGGATCGCGGAGCTTCTCTATGCGCTCGGGGATGGGCAGGCCGAGGATCGGCCCCCAGCCGGGGATCATGTTGAGGGCGCAGTAGGTCCGGAAGCTCATGTTCATCGGGACGAGCACCGGCATGGTGAGGGCCACGATGCGCCCTCCCGCCTGCTGGGCGATGCTCGACGCCTCGAGCTGGCGCGTCACGCGCTCGGGTACCCGGGAGTCGACCGTCAGCACGTTCCAGTTGATCGGCCGGCGGGCCGCCACCGACATCCCGACGAGCAGGTCGATCTCCTCGTCGCTGAAGGTGTTGAGGCAGCCCTGCACGATGCCCTCGAGGGTGGTGCCGCCGTGCTCGCCGACGGCTCGGCACAAGGCGATCAGCTCCTCGTGCGAGGCGAAGCGCGAGGCCACCGGCTGGCCGTCGCCATCGGAGTGGGTGCTCGAAAGTGTCGTGGACAGCCCCAGGCCCCCGGCCTCGAGGCTCTCGTGGAGGACACGGACCATCGCCTCGAGCTGCTCAGGAGTGGCCTCGTTGCCGATGGCGTCGGCCCCCATCACGTAGCGGCGGAGGGCGCAGTGGCCGACCATGAAGCCGGCGTTGACAGCGATGCCGTGATCGACTGCGTCCAGGTACTCGGCGAAGGTCTCCCAGCTCCAGCCGACACCAGTCTCGAGCGCGGCGAGCGGCATGCCCTCGACCTTGCCCATCATCCGCCGGGTGTAGTCGGCGTCCTCGGCCTTGAGGGGAGCGAGCGTGAAGCCGCAGTTGCCGCCGACGACCGTGGTCACCCCGTGGACATTGGATGGCGTGGCGTACGGATCCCAGAACAGCTGCGCGTCGTAGTGGGTGTGCGGGTCCACGAAACCAGGCGCCACGACCAGCCCGTCGGCGTCGAAGCTCCTGGCTGCCGGCTCGTCGACTGTTCCCACGGCGACGATGCGCCCGTCTCGGACCCCGACGTCACCTCGGATCGAGGGCGCCCCTGTGCCGTCGACGATCGTTGCCCGTTCGATCTTGTAGTCGAGCACAGGAACCTCCGAGCCGAAGGGCCGCCGACGCCTACCTGGCGCCGACGCGGGCGCGTCTCAACGTCCCAACACCCGGCGATCGTAGCTGACAGTGCGTCAGGTCTCAACGCCGGTTGCCATGGTCAATCGCTCGAGGTCCGCCTCCTTGCTTCGAATGGCTTCCACACCTACCCCCATGGGGCGATGTCGTAAGCCAGTGCGCCGAATCAAAACGGTGGCCTCGCGCAGCACCGATGACTAAGGGCTCCCCCCTCGGCTCGATTTCGATTGACTGCTCGAGGGACTACTAGTTCTGACCCGGGGGGGTATGACCCGCCGGGTTCACGTTCTGCGTGTGTTGCGTGAGGCCACCGCCCGAGCAGGTCGGTTGCTGGCCAGGGGGCTGCTGACCGCCCTTGGTCGTGCACGAGGTGTTCTGCGTTGTGATCTTCGCGAACCCCGGAGCCGCGAACCCGCCAACGGTCAGCCCAGTCGTAAGCAAGGCTGTCGCAGCCTTCGCGGCCAGCTTCTTCCGATTGGTCATGGGACCATCTCCTCCCCTCATCCGCCTCTTGACCTGTGTAAGCGTCCGAGAGCGCCGTGGCGTTACACGGCGACCAAGTCTGTGTCTGCCCTGGATGAACCCGATGTGCGTGGGACGGACGACACCACCGACCGCCCAAGACTGTGGGTAGCGAGTCCGTAGGTGTGGAGCTTGCTGGCCTCTCTAGCTGCGCGGCCCCGCCGGGTTGG
>DASXCO010000113.1 GCA_036491125.1 Acidimicrobiales bacterium
GGTCAGCTGACGGACAAGCGTGCTTACCGTGTTCGGCGCCAGCCTCAGCTCCTGGGCGGCGTCCGCGATCGACACCCCAGGCCGACGGCGGACCAGACGCAGCAGCTCCAGCTGGGCCCCGGTCAGCGAGGACAGCTCCACCGGTCGGCCCGCCTGGCGACGGCCGGCGCGACGTATCGAGGCAATGTTCGTCAGCAGCTCGTCAGCCATCCGCTGAGCATCGGCACCGGGTAGGACGCGATGCGAACCCGCGGCAGGGCCGGTCGACGCGTTCCGGGGCGGTGAGGGCAGCGTGCGGGATGCCATTTCGATCCCAGAATACCTCTGTGACAGAGGTAATGCGAACACGCACATCTCCGAGGCATGGGTAGGGTGGCGAACGTTCGACCACGAGGAGGAACGATGACCACGTGGGAGGATGCGCCAGATGCCTTCCGGCGAGCCATCGAAGCTCTCGAAGCTGTACCCGCTCCCGCACAGGTGGCAGCCCTCCAAGAGCTCGCCAAGGACAACGGGGAAGACCTGGCGGAAGAGCTGGCCCGTGTCCTCGTGGCGCGCAAGGTTGGCCGTCAGTGGGTCGACCAGGTGTCCGAATCACGAGTGCTCGAGAAGGCCACGAGCGTCATGCGAGCGGCCGTCGAGGCGGGCGAGCTGAGCGAGCAAATGATGGACGAGGTCTTGGCCGCGGGTGACCTACGGTCCAAGGTGGCCGAGTTCGTTGCCAACGGGTACATCCTCAGCTCGCCAGCGCCCAACCCCGAGCTGAGGCAGATAGTGCGAGGCGAGGCGCGCGCAGCCAGCCTGGACGACGAGGTGGCCCGTTACCTGCGAGACCAGGTGGCCTGACATGCCGTGGAGTCTGAACGAGCCCGGCAGCGGAGCGACCATACCCGTAGCCCGGGTGGGAGGGGTTCGCCTACCGACAGTTGGCCGGGCGCGGGTGTACGTGTGTGGAATCACGCCGTACGACACCACGCACCTGGGCCACGCCGCTACCTTCGTGTGGGCCGACGTCGCCGCCCGTGTCCTGCGGTCAGCCGGAGCGCAGGTGGAAGTCTGCCGCAATGTCACCGACATAGACGATCACCTTCTCACCGAGGCGAAGGCGTCAGGCGTGCCGTGGCGGTCGTTGGCCGTGCAGCACACCTATCGCTTCGAGCGGGACATGACCGAGCTGGGCGTTCCCCGACCTTCGTATGAGCCCCGCAGCTTCGACCACGTCAATGAGGTCATCGCCCTTGCCGCCGAGCTCCTCGGCGGCGGCGTCGCCTACGAGCGCAACCAGTCGGTGTACTTCAGGGCCGATGGCATCCTGCAGCGGGCCGGGCTCAGCCGGGAGGAGGCCCTCGCCCTCGCCGCCGAGCGCGGTGGGCATCCGGATGATCCCGACAAGGACGACCCGCTCGATGCCGCCATCTGGCAGCGCTCGATCGGCGACGAGCCGGCATGGGAGAGCCCCTGGGGGCAGGGGCGACCCGGTTGGCACGCCGAGTGCACCGCCATGGCCCTGGCCACCTTCGGGCCTTCGATCGATCTGCATGCCGGTGGTGCCGACCTGGCCTTCCCTCATCACGCATACGAGGCAGCCCAGGCCGAGGCCTTCACGGGTGTCGCGCCCTTCGCCCGCGCTTGGATGCACGTCGGCTCGGTCATGGTGGACGGCCGCAAGATGGCCAAGTCGGCCCGCAACCTCGTGTTCGTCAACGACCTGCTGGAGCGCTGGCCGCCAGGCGCCGTGCGGCTCCTGATCCTGTCCCGCCCTTGGCGGGAGCCCTGGGAGTTCGACGAGACCCAGTTGGAGCGGGCCGCCGCTGAGCTCGAAGGCCTCTGGCACTACGACCCCAAGCCGGGAGTCACCGAAGCGGCAGCGGTAGAGGTGCGCCAGGCGCTCCTCGACGACCTTGACGTGGCCCGCGCAGTGAGCATCGCCAGGGAGGCCGGAGGTCAGGTCCAGCGGGACCTGGTGAGCTTTCTGGGCCTGACCTAGTCGCCGGTGCTTCGTCACGTCGATAGGATCGGATTGGTTCTCCGGCGACGGGTCCCGCCGGGGCCAGTGCGCTGGCCGGCCCGCCCGAGCCAATGGCTCGGGATGATGGTCCCTGATCCGCAGAGCACACATCATTCCGGGGTGGGACAAGCATGGAGTCTGGCAGGGCGTCCAACAACGAGGATCTCGACGCTGCCGTCGAGAAGTTCCTGGCCGCGGCGTACGAGCTCGCCCAGTCGCCGATATCGGCCTTCAACGACGCTGCCGAGGCGCTGGCCGGCAAGGCCGATCGAGACCGACGGGTCATCGAGCGGGCCCGCCGGGTGGTGCAGACCCGGCTGCAGACCGGGCCCGACCACCTGACGAAGCAGGTGCTGTCCCTCCTGCGGCGCGCCCTCGAGCTCGGCGAATGGGACTGGGAGTGAGGATCACAAATGGTGCAGGTCCAGCCGCCTCACTCAGGCGGTCACCGGATCAGGCGGCGTGGGGGCGGTAGGACACGAGCGTGGCGTCAGCGGCGGCCGGTCCCACCTGGCCCCTGATGGCCGAGGCGAGCAGCGACACCGATGCTCCCGTCATGTACAGATCGGCACCTGCATCCCGCATTCGGGATACCGGTCCGGCCAGGCCGACCGATCCGAATCCTGTGGGTGGCTCCACCACGACGACCTGGGCCGAGGGGAACGTGCGCTTCAGCGACCTGATCGCTCCCGGGCTGCACGGTCGGCACAGCACCATGTCGCTCTCTACGGGGGCCGTCCGCACGTCGTCGACCTCGAAGTCGGGTCCGAGCGCCGTCGTCAGCGCGTCCCGCGCCGACGGAGTCATGGGGAAGGTCACGACGACCCGAGCGCGCTCCCCCAAGGGGCGGGACGCGTTCGCGGTGGGGACCAACGTCGCTGCCTTCATGGCCCCCCATGGTGCACGTCGCGCCTGGGGCCCGCCCGCGTCCCCGCTGAGTGTCAGCTCCGAAGCTCAGCTCGCCCCGTCGGCGCTCAGTCGCAGTACTGGTGCATCGCCTGCTCGATGGCGCGCTCCCGGGTGGCGAAGGCTCTGTCGGCAGCCTGGCGAGCAGCGTGCGACTCCACCGTCTTGTCGAACTTGGCCTGCTCCTGCGCCAGCGCCCGGCGCTCGGCGGTCAGCGCCGAGCAACTGATCGAGGTCGTCGGTGTCGTCGCGATCGTGGCGGGGACCCGGGCGGTCTGCGTCGTGGGCGGCGACGTCGTCGAGGTCGCGGGTGGAAGCGTCGTGAGGGGAACGGACGAAGGCGGCGCCGTGCTCGAGGGAGGGGGCGCAGCCGCAGCTGTGGGGTGACGTCCCCCCCTCATCAGGAGGAGGGCGGCCACGACGACGACGAGGAGCGAGAGCGCCACGCCCCCTCCGACCAGCAATGCCCGGCGAGACGACCGGCGCCGCCGCCCGGTGTCGCCGCCGGGGTCGGGATAGGGGTCGGTCGGCGGCCCGAACCCGACAGTCGCGGCAGGGTCGGCGACGGCCCTGGAGAGGGCGGCGGCCATCTGCGACGCGGACGTGAAGCGATCGAGCGGTCTGGGAGCCAGCGCCCGGGCGACGACGGCACCGAGGGCCGGTGAGAGGTCGGGGCGGTAGATCTCCGGCGGCACGAGCTCGCCCCGCTCGGCGGCCATGGCGAGCCCCAGCGCGGTCTCGGCATCGAACGGCGGTCGCCCCGCGAGCGCCTCGTACAGCACGACCCCCACAGCCCAGACGTCGGAGGCTACGGTCGCCTGCTCGCCCGCAGCCCGCTCCGGCGCCAGATAGCGCGGTGTCCCGATCACCTCGCCCGTGGCGGTGAGATCGACGTCGGCCGGCGCCGGCCCGAGGGCCTTGGCGATCCCGAAGTCGGTGACTTTCGCGTTGCCGTACTCGGTGAGCAGGATGTTCGCCGGCTTGATGTCGCGATGCAGGATGCCGGCGCGGTGGGCGGCGTCCAGCGCGTCGAGGACCTGGCTGATCAGCCGGACCGCCTCTTCCTGGCCCATCGGGGGATCCTGGAGCCGCTGGGCCAGTGTCCCCCCGGTCACGAGCTCCATGACGATGCACGGACGCCCGTGGTCCTCACCGACGTCGTACACGGTGGCCAGGTTGGGATGCAAGAGCCGGGCCGCGGCGCGCGCTTCGGCCGACAGTCGGCGCCGGAGCGCCTCGTCGCCCGCGTCCTGCGCCCGCAGTAGCTTGACCGCCACCGGGCGACCCAGCCGGGTGTCGAGACCCTCGTAGACCTCGGCCATCCCTCCCCTCCCGATGCACGGCCCCACGAGGTATCGGTCGGCCACGGACCAGACCGCGGCACCGGCAGAGGCGGTGTGATCCCCGGTCATCGTCCCCAGTCTGGTCCCGCCGGCACCAGCGCTGTCCAATGGGGCGCGCCCAGCCGACACGGCTGTCAGGACGCGAAACGCGGACGTCCTATGCTCCCCCCGTGCCGGAGCTTGCCCCTGCCGCCACGATCCGGGCGGGGCGGGGCATGGTCTGCGCCGTCGACCACCTGGCCGCCGGCGCCGGCGGAGCCATGCTCCGGGCCGGGGGAACGGCGGCGGACGCGGCCGTCGCCGCCAGCGCCGTCCTCGCCGTCACCTCACAACACCTGTGCGGTATGGGCGGCGACCTCCTCGCCGTGATCCACACGGGGAGCGGCCCGCCGCTGGCCCTCAACGCTTCGGGCCGGGCGGGATCGGGAGCCGACCCGGCGCGCTTGCGGGCCGAGGGTCACACGCGGATGCCGCCGCTTGGCGACATCCGCGCCGTTCCCGTGCCCGGCTGTGTCGACGGCTGGCTGGCGCTGCACGAGCGGTTCGGACGCCTAGACCTGGCCGCCGTGCTCGAGCCCGCCCGGTCCTACGCCGAGGAGGGCTTTCCCGCCTCGCCGACGCTAGCGGCCATGGCGCCCACCGTGGCGCACCTTCCCGAAGCCAGCGACTACTCCCGCCACGGCCGTCTTCGAGCCGGGACGATCCTCCAGAGGCCGGGGGTGGCAAGGGCGCTGGCCGCCATCGCCCGAGACGGGCGACGGGGCTTCTACGAGGGCGAGTTCGGCGCCGGGCTGCTGGCCCTCGGCGACGGCGAGCACGTCGAGGCCGACCTGGCCCGACCCCAGGCCGACTGGGTCCCCGCTCTCGAGCTAGCCGCTTGGAGCCACCGTCTCTGGACGGTTCCGCCGAGTTCGCAGGGTTACCTCACCCTGGCCGCGGCCTGGATCGCCGAGGGTTTGCCGCTGCCCGAGGATCCGGACGACCCGCGCTGGGCGCATCTGCTCATCGAGGCCACCCGCCAGGCGGCATTCGACCGCCCCGCCGTGCTGCACGAGGGCGCGGACGGCGCCGCGCTCCTTGCTCCGCAACGGCTGGCTCTCCGCCGGGCGGCGATCGACCCGGAGCGCGCTTCGGTGCTCGAGCAACCGGCCATCATCGGCGACACGATCGCGCTCTGCGCCGTCGACCACGAACGACGGGGCGTCTCGCTGCTCCAGTCCAACGCCGCGGGCTTCGGATGCCACCTCGTTGTTCCGGGTGTTCGCATCTTCCTCCACGACCGAGGAGTCGGCTTCTCGCTGCAACCGGGACACCCGGCCGAGTACGGACCGGGCCGGAGGCCACCCCACACCCTGTCGCCCACGCTGGTGACGGCCCAGACCGGCGAGCTGCGGGCCGTGACTGGGACCATGGGGGGCGACAGCCAGCCCCAGATCCTCCTCCAGGTGCTGGCCCGCGCCCTCGCCGTCGGCCAGGGAGCGGGCGACGCCATCGCCGCCGGCCGTTGGGCCCTCGCGCCCCCCGCCCAGGCATCGGCCTCGTCGATCGGCTTCGACACCTGGGACTCGGGAGGGCAGGTGGACGTCAGGATCGAGGGTCACGCGCCGCTGGGATGGGACTCGGGCCTTCGCCTGCGGGGTCACTCCGTCGTCCGCGAGGCCCCCTACAACGGCAGCTTCGGCCACGCCCACCTGATCGCGGTCCACGACGATCACCTGGCGGGCGCAACCGACCCACGACCTCGGTCGGGAGGCGTGTCGGCCTGGTGAGGGGCGCCATCCCCGGGAGTGAACCCTCAGTGAACGAGCAGGAGCGGGCCCCACTGGCGGTGAAGAGACAGCATGTGCTGGGACGGCGGGTGATGAGGAAGCGCGCCGCGTGGCGTCGGATCGCGCTCTCGGCCGCCCTGGTGACATCGGGCACGGTCGGCGTCGCCCTGGCTTCGGCGAGCTCTGCCCAGGCCGCCCCCAGGGCGCTCGAGGGGATACCCAGGCTGAGCCACGTGTTCGTGATCGTGCTCGAGAACGAGGACTTCGACTCGACCTGGGGGCCGACGAGCCCGGCCAAGTTCCTCAACAGCATCGTGCCGTTCGGTGTGCTGGCCAACAACTACTACGGCGTGAGCCACAACAGCGCCGACAACTACATCGCCATGACCAGCGGTCAGCCCCCGGCGCCGCAGTTCCAGGCCGACTGCCCCAACTGGGAGCTGTGCGAGGCCTCGGAGAAGCTCACGCCCGGTGGAGGTCGCAGCATCGCCGATCAGCTCACGAGCGCTCACCTGTCCTGGGGCGCCTACATGGAGTCCATGGCGACGCCCTGCCAGCACCCCTCCGCCACCCAGGCGAGCGATCCGTACCAGACCGGCTACGCCACCCGCCACGACCCGTTCGTCTATTACCCGCCGATCGTCGAGAACACGGCCCGGTGTGATTCACACGTGCGCCCCTATTCGGATCTGGCGCGGGCCCTTCCGTCGGGACAGGTACCGAACTACGTGTTCATCACGCCCAACACCTGTGACGACGGCCACGACTCGCCGTGCGCCAACGGCCAGCCCGGGGGGCTGCCGGCGGCGGACCGCTGGATACAAGACAACATCCACTCGATCGTCGGATCGCCTGCTTACAAGAACAACGGCGCCCTGTTCATCACCTTCGACGAGGCCAGCACCTCCGACACCAGCGGGTGCTGCGCCACCGGGATCGGCAGCAACGGCACGAACGGCGGCGGACGCATCGGACTGTTGATGTTCTCGCCGCTGGCCAGAAATCTTCATGCTACCGACGCCTTCTACGACCACAACTCGCTGCTACGCACGATCGAGGACGCCTTCGGCATCCGCGAGCATCTCAACAACGCGGCCTCGCCCAAGGTGCATCCGATGACCGACCTCTTCCGTCACTGACGGGGGGCGGAACTGTCGTGGTTGTCTCCCGTCGTGAGTTCCTGAAGGGTGCCGGCGCCGCTGGCGCCGCGGCCGCCGCCAGCATGGCGGGGCTTCCTCGGGCCTTCGCCCAGACCACTGCGAGCCTGCCGCCCCCGGCGCACAGCGGCATCGACCACATCGTCGTGATGGTCATGGAGAACCGATCCTTCGACCATTTCCTCGGGTGGGTCCCGGGTGCCGACGGTCGGCAGGACGGGCTGTCGTACCGGGACGCAGGCGGCCGGTGGCACGACACCCACCACCTGCTGGACTGGTCGGGGTGCGGGTTCAACGATCCCGACCACTCCGTGGAGGGAGGCCGCACCCAGCTCGACGGCGGTCGCTGCGACGGCTTTCGGCAGGGAGCCAACGACGACTACGCCCTCGGCTACTACCTGCCCGAGGACGTCCCCGTGAACAAGTTCCTGGTCGACCACTTCACCGTGTGCGACCGGTGGTTCTGCTCGATCCTCGGCCCGACGTACCCGAACCGCTTCTACACCCACACGGCAACCACCGACCGCCTCGAGAACACCATGACCCAGTCCACCCTGCCCACCATCTGGGACAGGCTCGCCGCCGCCGGGGTGCCGGCCAACTACTACTTCAGCGATCTTCCCTTCCTCGCCCTCTGGGGCCAGAAGTACCTCCCCCTCGCCCGGCGGGTCGAGGCCTTCTTCGCCCAGGCCGCCTCCGGAACCCTGCCTCCGTTCAGCTACATCGACCCGTACTTCGTCGGCGAGGAGCAGGGCGGGTCGAACGACGACCATCCGCACGCCGACATCCGCCGGGGCCAGGCCTTCCTCGCCCAGGTCGTCCAGGCGCTGATGGCGAGCCCCACCTGGGATCGCACGGTCCTGGTCATCACCTACGACGAGTGGGGAGGCTTCTTCGAGCACGTCGCGCCGCCCCGGCTGCCGGACCGGACCTCGGCGCCGGCGCTGCAGCTCGGACAGGCGGGCTTTCGCGTGCCCGGCTACCTCGTCTCCCCCTTCGCCCACCGGCGTCAGGTCAACTCGAGCCTGTTCGACCACACGTCCATCCTCAAGATGGTCGAGTGGCGCTTCGGTCTCCGCCCCCTCCAGCCCCGCGACGCCGGCGCCCGCAACCTGGCCACGGCGCTCGACCTCGGATCCCGCAACCCGACCCGACCCTCCGCGGTCCCGACGGTGGTCGACCCCGGACCGCACCTGTGCCAGGGCGACAACTCCTTCGGGCTCGGGTCGGGCTCGACCGGCTCCACTGGCGGCGGAATGGCGAACAGCGAGGCGTTCTGGCAGGAGCTGGCCCACTCGTCGCTCATGCGAGGGTGGGACGGGGCGTCGGCCTAGCCTCCGACCTGCGCGCCTCCGAACCGTCGCGCTCACTCACCACCCTTCGCCCTGCCGAGCCGCTCTCAGCGGGGGCGGTGGCGGGGGAACTCGACGGCCTGCTGGAAGGTGGGGCGGTTCTGCCAGTCGATCGCCGGCTGGCCCACCAGGCCGGTGGTCTGCGCCTCGATGTCGTCGTAGGCGGGCATGGTCACACCGGCCGACTTGGTCGCCGTGTCCGCGGTCCACGCGGGGACCGGGGCGCCACCGTTGACCGCCACCAGTGCGTCGTAGGTGGCCTGGAGGGCGTTGCCGACGCTCGTGGAGCAGTCGGCGAGCCCGCCGGGACCGCACACGTGGTCGGTGACGGCGGAGGAGAATGGCTGGGCGACGGGCTCGCCGTCGAGCTGCCGCAGCAGCTTCTGGGCGTAGCCCTCCCAGCCGGTCCCGTAGGCGTCGCCCTGGTGGGAGCCGCCGCTGTGCGGAGCGCTCACCAGCTGCTCCATCGGCATGGCCGTGTACCCGCTCGAGGAGCCGTCCTGGGTCTGCACCCCGCCGGCGGCGAAGATCGGATCGAACAGGGCCCGCACCAGCCGCGGCTCGAGCTCGTCCATGATGGCGACGGCGGCGGCGTCGCGATACTGGGTGTCCGACGGCGAGGCCTTGTGACGTTGGGCGCCGGCAGCCAACCACCCCCGCAGCTGGCCGAGCATGGCCGTGACCCCCGCGCTGGCCGGCCGCCCGGCTTCGAAGGCCACCAGCTCGGGAAGCACCTGGCGGCCGTCAAGATCCACCGCGGCGGCGGTCTCCATGGCGGTCACCAGGTTGGCCCGGGTGATCTTCTGGTTGTGGATGGCGAGCTGGTGGTGGATCTCCTGCATGAGGGACTGCACCCGCTGGACGAGTCCCTGGCTGTAGTCGTCGTCCGCCGCCGAGAATCCCGGCGCCGGTTTGTTGTTCCAGCTGGTCAGGAAGCCTTGCGGGGGATCGACCTCGTGCGGGTGCTGCTCGGCGGGCAGGAACCCCCGCCACTCGCTGCCACCCGTGCCCCAGGTGGGCAGGTTGGGATCGACGTTCGAGGGGCGGACGGGGTCCCACCCGCTCACGTAGTAACCGATGTCCTTGTTGTCGACATAGAACCAGTTGAACGTGTAGCTGATCTGCTCGGCCCCGGTCATCCACGAGCTGACATCGTGGGTCAGGCTGGGGTCGGCCCAGCGAAGGAAGCCCACCCCGGAGTCGGCCTCGTGGTTGTAGGTGCTCCGCTGGTTGACCACCGCCACCGGCCTGCCCTGGTCCGCCGTCGTCCAGCCCTGCACGATCCCGTGGACCGTCAGGTAGACGTCTCGGGTGACGACCGCCGGCGCGCCCAGCCCGCCGGGCTTGGGCACCGCCGCCTCGGTGAAGGTGTGGTGCTCCATCGGCACGCACTTGCCGTCGAACAGGTAGTCGTGGCCCTGGGCCGCGGGAGCTCCGCCGGCGGGATCGCAGATCTGCTCGAGGCGCTGATCGGTGTTGTCGGTGCCGGCGGAGGTCGCCGACCAGGCGTAGTCCTCGCCCCGACCCAGCTCCACCAGGCCGGTGCCGGGGAAGCTGGCCCCCTCGGCCTGGTATCCGGGGGCGTGGACGTCCTCCTCCATCAGGATCTGGGGCGCGTAGTAGCCCACCTGGGGCCCCATTACGGCGAGCGGCCGACCGCTCGCCGAGTGGTGGGCGTCGACGAGCAGGGCGTTGCTCATCTGGCGGGGCAGGGCGAGGAGCCCGATGGCGTCCTGCAGGGCGGTGGGGTTCGGCTTGGTCAGGTCGCAGTTGGCCGTCGTGCTGGTGGGTCCGCCCTGGAGCGGCGCGCCGGGCTGGTCGGGAAGGGCGGTCGTCGCCGGGTCGACTGTGCCGGGGATCTCGTACGGAAAGCGCTGGTCCGTGATGGTGGTCGGCGCGCCCGGGTCGTTCTGCTCCTTCAGGTCACCGAAGGCCGCCGCACCCGGCGAAGCGCCGAGCTGATGCTGCAGGTAGCCGAGCAGGGCGGCATTGCGCACCTCGGCGCCACCGCCCCTTCCGAAGATCCCCCCGATGAGTGCCGCGACGTAGATCACGTCGCTCGGCTGCCACGGCTGGGGCGGTGCCAGGGCTGCGGCGTAGTCGGCCGGCAGCAGCGAGGGGTCGGTCCTCGTCCGGGCGATGTAGGCGTTGACGCCGGCGACGAACGAGCTCAGCATCGACTGCAGCTGGGCCCCGGCGGCACCGTACTCGTGCGGCAGGGCGTCGAGCTGGGCCTGGGCCTGCTGCGGGGTGTAGGGGGCGAGGAGGAGCTCGTCGTGATCCATCTGCTCGAAGGCGCAGGCTGGCCCGAGGAACTCCGACAGGGTGGCCTGGCCGTAATGGCGCAGGACGTCCATGAGGAAGAGCCGGTCCTCGGCCTGGGCGTACCCGATCCCGTAGGCGGCGGCGCCCTGGCTGTTGCTGTAGACGTGGGGCATGTCGTGGCCATCGCGGTAGATGGCTACGGGTTCGCTCGCCGACGGGTGTTCGACCCTGGTCACGTCCTGGGGCCGGACCCCGAAGGAGGCGTCGTCGTAGTAGCTGGTGAGGCCGGCGTCGGTAAGACCGGGCGAGGCGTAGAGGAGGCCTGCGTACTTGCCGAGCTGGTCCTGGTTCGCCGGCGGCCGCTGCCCCGCGGCCTCGAAGGCGAGAGCCTGGGCCGGATTGACGAGCCCGTTCTCCCCCGGGGGCAGGATCGACAGGGCGTTGCCGTCGGCGAAGTCGTTGGCCCGGTATGTGGGAGCGAGGTTCGAGGCTGCGCCTGCAGTGGCACCGGCCCCCGTCACCGCCACGCTGCCGGTCAGCGCCGTCGCCAGGAGGACGCCAGCCGCGATCCTCAGCGGTACCCGCACAGCCACGCCCCAGCCCAACCTTCCTGTCCCGCTCAGTGGACCCGCCGCCCAGCGGGCGGGCCGGCGACGGGTCTGCGATCGCCGCCGGACAGATATTCGGCGCCGGGGGCTGGGTCCCTGTCCTAGCCCCGCCCGCCCTCGGCGGCCGGTTCACCGGACGCGCCCGGCCGGAGAGCTCCCCGCTCGGTGGCCCCCCCGTGGGCTCCCTCGGCCTGGGTCGGCGCCGGGCTGAGGCCGCGCAGCTTGTCGGCGAGCTCGCCCGCCCTCTCGGGATCGGCATAGGCAGCGGCGGTGGCGGCGTCGATCCCCGCGGCGGCGGTGGCGTGGATGCCGAAGAAGGCTATGACGATGACCCCCACCACACCCGTCACCGAGCCGATCACGGCCACGATGTCGATGGCGCTGCCGAACTTCCACACGGTGCCGGCGAAGACGCCGGCGACCACCACGAGGCCGACGATGACAACGACGGCCCCCGTGAGGTTCCGCCACTTGTCAGCCGCGCTCGGCATCTCGATACCTCCGTGAGGGCCCCCCGACGAGTGGCCTGGAGGTTACCGCCTGACGGGTGGCGTGCGTCGTGGTGTCCAGCTGGGGTCGGCCAGTCGATGCCAGCGCGCGGCCTCGGTCGCGTCACCGCGCCGGTCGAGGGCGGCCGCCAGGTTGCCCATTCCCCGGACGTCGCCGGCCTCGGCGGCGCGGCGATACCACCTCTCGGCCTCGTCCACCTGGCCCCGCCGTTCGAGCATGGCCCCCAGGTTGTTCATGGCGTCGCTGTGCCCTCCCTGGGCTGCCCGCCGGTACCACAGCTCGGCCTCTCGAAGATCACGCCGTCGCTGGAGCACCGCCCCGAGGTTGTTCATGGCGTGCGTGTGGCCGGTGGCGGCCGCCTCCCGGTACCACTCCTCGGCCTCCTCGGGCTCGTCGTGGGCTTCGAGATGCACACCGAGGTTGTACATGGCATCGGCGAAGCCGGCCCCGGCCGCCCGCCGGTACCACTCCTCGGTGCGTTCGGAGCTCACTCCTTCGGAGAGGACCCCGAGGTTGTACATGGCCCGGGCGTGGCCGGACCAGGCCGCTTCTGCGAACAACCCCTTCGCCTCCACAAGGTCGCCTCGCACGGCAATCATGACCCCGAGATCGGCGATGGCATCGATGTCGCCCGTGCCGGCCGCCCACCGAAAGCACTCCTCCGCCTTGGCGGCGTCACTGTCCTCGAGCTTCTTTCCGAGGGTATAGAGGGCCCGGGCGTGACCGCGTTCGGCCGGTCGGTGCCACCGCCGAAGGATCTGGGTCACTCCTCGGAGGCCGGCCTGCAGGCGCTGGTGCCCACTCCGGGTCGGGACCGGATCGTCGTGCACGGCAACGGGCGGGGGCGGTCCCGGGATCGGGGGCGCTCCCGGGATCGCGGGCAGGCCCGCCACGTCACCGGCGGCCTCGGCCTCGGCGCGGCCCTCGGCAAGGCCGAGCTCGGCGCTGATGGGGTCCCGGGCGGTGGAGCCCGGAGCAGAGCCTGGATCGGGGCCGAGGTGGCGGTCGTCCTGCACGGCCACACCTCTGTGTTCTCTGTGGGGCGGTCCCGCACCTCTCTGGCCGGGGCCCTTTCCGCTCAGCGGCGAGGGTCGACCGCGTTCTTCCGGACGTCGCGGAACGGGATGTCAGCGTCCAGGCGGGCCGCTCGCGGAAGGCCGAGCACCCGCTCGCCGATGATGTCGCGCTGGATCTCGTCGGTGCCGCCTGCGATGGACACGGCCGGGACCGAGACGAGGACCTCGGCGACGACGCCGTCCAGCGGCCCGTCGGCGCCTGTCAGCATCGCCCCCGCCCCAGCGATCAGGGTGTGGGTCCGGGCGGCGGCCCGGGCGATGGCGCTGGCGCTCAGCTTGCCGATCGAGCCCTCCGGCCCGGGAGGCCGGCCCAGGGCGCGGGCCGCCCTCGCCCGCTCGGCCGTCCACTGCGCCGTGCGCGCCAGGGCCAGGAGCCGGGTGACCTCCTGGCGCACCACGGGATCGTCGTTCCGACCGGTCGCCTTGGCTCGATCGGCGACGAGATCGGCCCGCCCCGCCCGCTGCGGGTACCACTTGTAGGGCTCGAGGCTGACCGCGATCTCACGCTCCGCCTCGCGCACAGCCCGCCCGCTCCCCCACGAGGCCGGCCGCCCACGCATCCCCGAGAACAACCGCCGCTCGTGGGCCAGCGTCGTGTGGGCCACGGTCCAGCCGTCACCGACACGGCCGATGACGTTGGCCGCTGCGACCCTCGCGTCGGTCAGGAACACCTCGTTGAAAGACGCGTGCCCGTTCATCTGGCGCAGGGGCCGGACCTCCACGCCCGGCTGGTCCATCGGGAAGCCGAAGTAGGTGATCCCGCGGTGTTTGGGGGCATCCCAGTCGGTGCGAGCCAGGAGCATCCCGAAGCGAGCGTGATGGGCGCTCGTGGTCCAAACCTTCTGCCCGCTGACCACCCACTCGTCACCGTCCCGCTCGGCGCGCGTGGTGAGCCCGGCGAGATCCGAGCCGCTACCCGGTTCGCTGAACAGCTGGCACCACGTGTCCTCCCCGGTGACGATGGGCCGAAGGAGCCTGGCCTTCAGGTCGTCCGAGCCGTGCTGGAGGATCGTCGGCGCAGCCAGCAGCATTCCCGAGCCCTGGGGGGGCCCGACGGCACCCACCCGGTCGAACTCCCGCTCGACGACATCGGCCGTCGCCGCCGGAAGACCTCGTCCGCACCACTCGGCGGGCCACGTCGGGGCGCCCCAACCGGAGTCGGCGAGCAGCTCACGCCAGGCGATCAGGCTCAGATCGGGGTCCCAACGCGCCGACAGCCACGCCCGGACCTCGGCGGCGACGGCGGTCACCCGGCGCGCGCTCCCAATCCTCAGGGATCGAGTCGAGCAGTGGCCGTGCCCGAGAAGACCTCGAGCCCGTCCTGGTTCACGGTGCGCACGGTCAGCTCGACGACGTCCGCGCCGCCCTCGCTTCGGACACCGGCGACACTCGCGCTGGCGACGAGCGTGTCCCCCGGCCACACCTGGGACGTGAACCGGCCGCCGAAGCCGAGCAGGCGGCCATCGCCCACGAAGTCGGTCAGCATCCGCCCGGTCATCGCCATCGTCAACATCCCGTGGGCGAACACCGACGGGTACCCGGCCACCTTGGTGGCGAACACTTCGTCGGTGTGCAGCGGGTTGTAGTCACCCGAGGCGCCGGCGTACTGGACGATCTGGGTGCGCTTCAGGTCCTCGACGACCGGCTCCTCGAAGACGGCGCCGACCTTCAGCTCGCTCGCCCGCAGCGCCATCTCAGCCCGCCGCCCGCTCGGTGCGAACCCCGACGGCGCGCGCCGTCACCACGAGCTCACCGTCCTGGTTGCGGTACTCGGTGATCATCTCGGCGAACATGAGCTTGCCGGCACGGCGCCCCTCCTTCTCCCACGTCGCACCCGGGCGTGTCGTCGCCGACAGCACGTCTCCCACGCCGAGCGGCCGGTGGTACTCGAAATGCTGCTCGGCGTGGAGACCCCGGCCGACTCCGCCGCCCGCCGGAGCCGAGGCGCTGTCGCGTGGCCGACCGCCGCTCCCGGCCGTGCCCGACGGCTCCCTGCCCGACCCGAACCAGGGTTCGCCGATCTTCGGCCGCAGCGGATAGTCCGGATCGAACTGGGCACTGGCTTGCACGAACGTCGGCGGTGCGATGATGCGTCCCACTTCGGTCGACCGCGCCCGGTCCTCGTCGTAGTAGACGGGGTTGGGATCGCCGGCGCTCCGGGCGAACATCATGATGTGGCCGGCTTCGATCGGAAAACGCTCCACTGCCACCACCGACCTCCTCGGGTCACCAGTCGTGGGTTGAACCCTACCGACTGGCGCCTCGAGCGCGTCAGGGGAGCAGGTTCGGCAGAGTGATCTTGGGCAACGTGACCGGTGGCGGTGGCAGCGTCACTGGTGGCACGGTGACAGGGGGTAGCCGCGGTGGGAGCTGGGGAACGATCGAGGTCGGCGGCGGTGTGCTGGGCGTCCCCGGGAGCAGCCCGCTAGTGGTAGCACCCCCGCCTCCGGTCGGCGCCCTGCCACCGCCACTGGCTGCGGTGGTCGCGGTGGAGGCACCGCCTGTCGCGGCCGCCGTGGACGTCGACGTGGTCGGTGCGCTGGTCGTCGGCACCGGGGTCTGGCTGCCCGAGAGGAGGTAGGGGCCCGCTCCTCCGGGGGCCCCGGACTGGTTGATCTCCGTCGGCGCCGCGGCCGCAGGGGCAAGTCCTCCGGAGCCCGGGCCGTGCGTGAGCAGGGGCCCGCTCACCACAGCGGCGCCGATGATGCCCAGACCCATGACGGCCAGCGCCGCACCGGCGAGCGGCTTGCGACCGGAGGTGGGGAAGGAGAGCAGGCCCAGTCGCGTCCTGGGGACGACGGTGGCCGCGTTGGCCGCGTCCTTCCACCTGCTGGTGGCCATGGCCACCAGCGTGGGCGGGACCGGAACGGCGATCGGGGCGAGCATGGCGCCGAGGTCGTCCAGCTCGGCCTCCCGAGCCTGGCAGTCGTTGCACCTGGGCAGGTGCCTCTCGACGTGGGCCAGCTTTGGCGGCGCCAGGCTGTGGGCGATGAAGGCGGCGAGGTGCTCGACGACCGGTCGGCAGCCCGCAGGCACGGGCCCGCGCAGCTGGGCCTGCAGGTACCGTTCGCGCAGTCCCGCGTGGGCCCGGTGGCTGAGCTGGGCCAGGCCGTTGCTCGACACCCCGAGGACCGCGGCCGTCTCGGCGACGCCGGCGCCGCCCACCTCGGTCAGCCACAGCACCGAGCGCCACCGCTCGGGCAGGCTGCGGTAGGCCGCGGTGACGACCGGAAGTCGGGAGCCCGCCTCGCCCTCGACCTCGGCCGCGCCGTCGTCCCTGGCCGCTGCCGCCCCCGGCTCGCCGGCGGCTTCATGGTGGGGGCGCCTGGCCGCCTCGATGGCGGCGGCGCGGGTCGCGGTGAGCAGCGCCGTCTCGAGCTCATCGGGGCTGTCGAACCGCGCCGGCCGGCCCGGCCTGAGCACTCTGACGAAGGCCTCCGCCACCGCAGCGGCGGACTCCCGGGGCTCCCCGGTCACGGCGTAGGCGAGATCCCACGCCGGGGCGAGGTGGCGCTGGCACAGGTACTCGAAGGCTGCGACACCTTCTTCCTGCGTCTGGCGGGCGACCTTCGCATCGCCGGGCGACGAGTGGTCGGCCCCGGCGAACCGTGACGGCTCGTCGCCTCGCATGACCTGCACTGACGGCCCTCCTTGCTGCCGGAGTCCCCCCACCTGGATTCGCCCCTGACACCGGACGTCGTAGTCCTTCGTGGTCCGGTGCCTCCTCGGCGACATGATCACCTCGATGGAGCACGACCGCAATGGTCAGAGTTGTCCATTTTCAGCCGCCTGATGGACTAGTTCGTCGGGCGCGGGGCGGACGTACCAGTTCGGCGGGCAACTAGTCCGTCGGGAAAGGTACACGCCGTCCCCCGCACGGGGGACCGCTGCCCTCGCTCATCGGATCCAGCCCCGGCGCAGGGCCCGCCGTGTGCGAGAGTCGTGGCCGTGGAAGCGAGCGACCACCTCACCGCCATCGCCTCCGACGGTGCTGCCCTCGCCGACACGGCGGCATCGGAGTTGGAACATCCAGTGCCCTCGTGCCCGGGTTGGGACATGGGCAAGCTCGCACTGCACGTCGGCCTGGTGCACATGTGGGCAGGCGAGAGCATCCGCCGGCGAGCACCCGAGGGAGTGGACCGCGCCACGCTCCCGCGGGCACCGGACGGACCAGGACGCATCCCGTGGCTGCGAGACTCGACCGCGTGCCTCGTCGACGCGCTCGAGGCCGCCGACGACGACGATCCAGCGGGGAACTGGCGGGGGGGACCAGCCAACGCGGCCTTCTGGAGACGACGGATGGCACACGAGACGGCGGTGCACCGCTGGGACGCCCAGGCGGCGCTGGCTCGGCCGGAGCCGATCAACGCCCAACTGGCGGCGGATGGCATCGCCGAGGTGGTCGAGGTCCTCCTCCCCCTCTTGATCCACCAGCCCGCGAACGCCTCGGCCATCGGCACCCTCCACCTTCACTGCACCGACACCACTGGAGAGTGGTTGCTGTCCGTGGAGAACGGACGACTCGCCGTGTCTACCGGTCACGCCAAGGCCGACGCCGCGCTCCGCGGCGGTGCCTCCGAGCTCTTCCTGACCTGCTGGGGACGGCGATCCGGAGCGGCCCCAGAGGTCCTCGGCGACCAGGCCGTGGCCGACCGGTGGCTGGCGACAATGGGCTGGTGAGGGGTCCTGAGGGGGCGGTCGGGACGACGCCGTGAGCGACGGCTGGGACCCCGACCAGTACGCGAGGTTCAGGGACGAGCGGGCGGCGCCCTTCTTCGACCTGCTCGCCCTGGTCCGCCCGGTGCCGGACGGGTCGGTGGCCGACCTCGGATGCGGCACCGGGGAGCTCACCGTCACAGCGCACGAGCGTCTCGGTGCCCGCCGAACTCTCGGGGTCGACTCTTCGCGGGCGATGCTGGCCAGGGCCACGGAGCTCGGCGCTGCGGGCGTCGCTTTTGCCGAAGGCGACATCGCCGACTTCGCCAGCGCCGAGCGGCTCGACGTGGTGATCTCCAACGCCGCGCTGCATTGGGTCGCCGACCATCCGGCCGTGCTGGCCCGGTGGACGGCGGCGCTCGGAGAGGCGGGTCAGCTGGCGGTCCAGGTCCCGGCCAATGCCGATCATCCTGCCCACGTTCTGGCGACCGAGCTCGCCGAGGAGGAGCCCTTTCGTTCCGCCCTCGGCGGCGCCCCGCCCCCTGACCCGGTGCGACGGGTGCTCAAGCCCGAGGACTACGCGTCGATCCTGGACGAGCTGGGCTTCGCCCAGCAGCACGTGCGCCTCCAGGTCTACGGCCATCGGCTCGCCTCGACAGCGGAGGTGGTTGAGTGGGTGAGGGGGACGAGCCTGACCCGGTACTCCTCACGTCTTCCCGACGAGCTGTTCGGCGAGTACCTCGACCGGTACCGCAGCCGACTCGTCGAGACTCTCGGGACGCACGAGCCCTACTTCTATCCGTTCAAGCGCATCCTCTTCTGGGGCGCGAGATAGCGGCGCGGGTGACGATGGGATGCTGTGCGATGCTGGGACAGCCGCCGAGCAGACAGCGGGGGGTGCCGGACGGACCTCGACCGAAAGGAGCGGGTGTGACCGTCGTCGACGAGGTGACCGACCTCCTCCAGCATCTGATCCGCAACGCCTGCGTGAACGATGGGACCCCCGAGTCCGGCCATGAGGTGAGGAGCTCCGACCTCCTGTCGTCGTACCTCGAGGGGTCAGGGCTGGATCTCGAGCGTTACGAGGCGCTGCCAGGTCGCGGCAACCTCGTGGCTCGCATCGAGGGCAGCGATCCGACGGCCCCCTCGTTGCTGCTCATGGGCCACACCGACGTGGTTCCGGTCACCGCGGCGCGATGGCGGCGGGATCCGTTCGGCGGCGAGCTCGTCGACGGCGAGGTCTGGGGGCGGGGCGCAATCGACATGCTGAACGAGACCTCCGCCATGGCCGTGGCGTTCAAGGCCCTCGCCGCCGAGGGCTGGCGGCCGCGTGGCACGCTCGCCTACCTCGCCGTAGCCGACGAGGAGGCCCTCGGGACCTTCGGAGCCGACTGGATGCTGCGGTGGCACCCCGAGGCGGTGCGCGCCGACTACGTGCTCACCGAGTCGGGTGGCTTCGAGATTCCCCTGCCGTCGAGGTCCGGTCCGAAACGCTCGATGATGGTGGGCGAGAAGGGCACCCACTGGGTGAAGCTGCGGGTGCGGGGCACGGCTGGTCACGGATCGATGCCGTTTCGCAGCGACAACGCGCTTGTCAAAGCGGCCGAGGTGGTACGTCGGATCGCCGAGTACGAGCCCGACACCGATATCAACGACGTCTGGCGCGGGTTCGTGAGCAAGGCAGACCTGCCGGACGAGATCGCTCGCATGCTGATCGATCCCGGCGCGCTCCGCTCGTTCGTCCAGGAGAGCGAGGACATCGGAGTGGCGCGCATGGCGCACGCGGCGACGCACACGACGTTCGCCCCGACCATCGCCCACGGAGGTACGAAGACGAACGTCATCCCCGACAGCGTCGAGCTCACGGTGGACGTCCGCACCCTGCCGGGTCAGACGGCTGAGGACATGGGCCAGATGCTCGAGCAGGCGCTCGGTGATCTGGCCAGCCAGGTCGACATCGACGCACAGAACACCGACGAGGCGACGAGCTCGCCGGTCGACACGCCCCTGTGGGATTCGATGCAACGGGTCACCAGCCGGCTGAGCCCTGGCTCCACCAATGTCCCGTTCATGATCGTGGGCGCCACCGACGCTCGGTTCTTCCGCCGGGCTGGATCGGTCGCCTATGGCGCCGGTCTGTTCAGCGACCGCATCTCGTTCGCCGACTTCGCGTCGATGTTCCACGGCGACGACGAGCGCATCGACCAGGAGTCCCTCCGGCTGTGCACGGAGTTCTTCGAGGAGGTGGCTCGGGACCTGCTTGGCGGTGCCCGGTGACGCTCGGGCCCGCTGCTCGATCGCCATCTCTCGGGACTCGGCGTCGAGCCCCGGAGCCTGGGCGCCTCGGGCGGTCCCCCCTCTACGCGGGGGTCGTGCGCGGAGTTGGGCGCGCCACCCCCCACAGCAGCATCGCGCTGCCGGCGACCAGCACGATCGTCCCGACGCTCTCCACGACGAGTGAGACACCGGCCCAGGGAGCGGCCAAGGTGTCAGTGAAGCCGAACAAGCCGACGTAGACGCTGAGCAGGAACCCGCCGATGGTGGACACCAGGAACCCGGCCGTCGCCAGGGCAGCGAGCAGTCGGCGGGACGCAGCCAGGACGACGGCGAGCACGACGCCAGCGATGCCCTGGAACAGGAACAGGGGCCCGATGGTCGGGATGCTCCGGTACCCGGCGGCCCACAGGTGGAGGTGGATGGCACCGGAGGCCGCCGCCAGCGCCGCCCCGACCAGCAGCATGATGGTCGTCGCGAACCGCACGATCGTGGACCCGCTCGGTCCCGCCGTGGCGTAGGTCGGCATCCGATAAACGCTGGTCAGCATAGGTGACTCCGGACTCCGACGCGACGACAGTGGCACGACGGCTCGCTGCCAGGTCATACGGCCGGGGCCAGCGACGAGATTGCCGAGAACGCCGTCAGGTCTGGTTGACCTCGCCACCGCGCCCAGAGGTCGCCGCCGCACCGTCGAGCCTCTCGGCCAGGTCGGCAACGAGCTCGGCGAGGTCGTCGCGGGACGCCTTCGCCTCGAGGGCCATCCGCATGGCAGCCA
>DASXCO010000114.1 GCA_036491125.1 Acidimicrobiales bacterium
GAGAGGCCGCCATAGGCCGAGCATGCCCGGCAACGGAGCTGCGAACGTTCCTGCTCACCGACATCGAAGGCTCGACGACCGTGTGGGAGAAGGAGCCGACGTCGATGGCCGCAGCCGTCGCTCGTCACGACGCCATGGTTATCGACACGGTGGAGTCGCAGGGCGGGAATGTCGTCAAGAGCCGCGGTGAAGGTGACTCCACCTTTGCCGTGTTCGAGCTGGCCAGCGACGCGGTGACGGCGGCCGCCTCCCTCGCCCGTGCCTTCGCCTCCGAGCCGTGGCCCACTGAGGCGCCGATCCTGGTCCGCATGGGGCTGATGACCGGTGAGGCCGAAGAGCGTGGCGGCGACTTCTTCGGCGGGACGGTGAACCGGGGGGCCCGGCTGCGCTCCATCGCCCTCGGCGGCGAGATCGTGCTCGGAGAGTCGGTGGCGGCGCTCGTCGCCGGCGCCCTTCCTCCCGGAACGGCGATCGTCGACCGCGGCTGGCAGCCGCTGCGCGACCTTCAGCGGCCCGAGCACGTGTTCCAGCTCCGGCTGGAGCTCGACGGCGACCAGGATCGGGACGAGGACATATCGGCCGCGTCGAACCTCACGTGGATACCCCCCTCCCGGGGACCGTTCGTGGGGCGCGCCAGCGAGGTGCGCCTCCTCGACGAGGCCTGGTCGAGGGCAGCGGCCGGCGAACGGTCCCTCGCTCTCGTGGCCGGAGAGCCTGGCATCGGCAAGACCCGGCTCGCCGCCGAATTGGTGGAACGCGCCTCTCAGCGCGGCGGTCTCGTGCTCTACGGACATTGGGACGAAGAGGCTCTGTGGCCGTTCCAGGCCTTCCGGGAGGCACTCAGCTACTACGGGCTTTCCTGCTCGAGAGCGACCTTGCGCGCCGACCTTGGTGAGCGGGTCCGGGAGCTCGCCAGGCTGCTCCCCGAGCTCGCCGACCGGATCGGCGGTGGCACCCCGCTCCGGGCCGACCCCGACACCGAAAGGTACCGGCTGTTCGAGGCGGTCGACGGCTGGCTCACGGGAGTGGCGAGCCGTGACCCCGTCTTGCTGGTGCTCGACGACCTGCACTGGGCCGACCGGCCTTCCCTCCTGATGCTCCAGCACCTCATGCGGGGAAAGGCGACCTCTCCGCTGATGGTGCTGGCGACCTACCGCCAAACCGAGGTCCACCCGGGCAGCGACACCTGGGCCGCCCTGGCCGCCTTCCGCCGGATGAACGGGTTCGAGCGGGTGTCGCTGGAAGGCTTGGCGGCGGACGAGGTGAGCGAGCTGTTCGAGAGCATCGCGGGCCACCGGTCACCGAGCCAAGGCCCTGGGGTGATCGGGCTCCTCCAACAGGAGACCGGAGGGAACCCGTTCTTCCTCGGCGAGATTCTCCGCCATCTGCTCGAGATCGGGGTGGTGCGCACAGACGCGGAGCACCCCGGGGTCCCAGCCGCAACAGAGGCGATCGAGATCCCCGAGAGTGTCCGCGAGGTGGTCCAGGCTCGGCTCGCTCGCCTGTCCGACGGGTGCAGGAAGGCCCTCGCCGTGGCTGCCGTCGTGGGAGCGGAGTTCCAGTCGGAGACCGTGTCCTCGGCGGGCGGCATAGCCGACGACCTGCTGCTCGAGGCGCTCGAGGAGGCTCTGGCCGCGGGCGTGGTGGTCGAAGGATCCAGGGCGGACGATCCCTACGTCTTCGCCCACGCCGTCATCCGCAAGACCATCCACGAGGGGCTGAGCCAGAGCCGACGGGCACGCCTGCACCATCGGATCGCCGTGGCCCTCGAGACGAGCCGGGGCACGAGTGGTGCTCATGTGGCCGAGCTGGCCTACCACTTCGGTCAGGGGGCGGCTGCCGGCGGTGCAGACAAGGCTCTGCACTACGCCCGTCGGGCGGGCGACCAGGCCGTGGAGCAGGTCGCCTACGAGGCTGCGGCGCGACACTACCGGCACGCCATCGAGCTGCTGGGCCGTGTCGATCCGGGGGCCGCTGCGCTTCGCGGCGAGCTCCTACTTGCCCTCGGCGACGCCCACAACCGAGCGGGGGAGGTGACAGCCGGGGCGGAGGAGTTCATCCAGGCTGCAGACGTTGCTCGCGTCCTCGACAGTCCGACCCTGCTGGCGGAAGCCGCCCTGGGCCTCGGTGGGGCGCTGCCCGCGGCGGTCCGGCCCGATCCCAGCGCCCAAGCCCTGCTCGAAGAAGCCCTGATCCACCTGGGGAATGACGACAGCCGCTATCGCGCCCTCGCCCTCGGACGCCTGGCCCATCGGATGCACCACGTCAGCTCGCGCGACGAGCGGGCCGCCCTGTGCGACGAGGCCGTGCCGATGGCCCGCCGCCTGGCAGACCGGACCACCCTGGCCGCGGTGTTGACTTCCAGATACTGGGCCCTCGACGGACCGGACGACCTGGATGGGCAGCTCAGCGCGGCCACCGAGATCGTGCACCTTGGCGCGCAGCTCGACGACCACGAGATCGTCCTGCACGGCCTGAAGGCCTCCTTGCACGTGCTGTTCGAGACCGGCGAGCTGGCTGGGGCTGACGAGGTCGCCGCCCGAATGAGCGCCCTGGCCGGTGAGCTCCGCCAGCCCGAGTATCTCCGCCTGGCGATCATGTGGGATGCCATGAGGGCCGGCCTGGAGGGTCGATTCTCCGAGGCGGATCGTCTCGCCGCCGAGGTGCGGTCCTTCTTGCGAGACAGCGGGCACGCACAAGCGGGGCCGATCTATTTCGCCTTGACCCTTCCCTGGCGCTGGCTACGAGGCCGCCTGGCCGATGCCAGGCCCGGGCTCGATCGGGCGGTGGACCGCGACCCGACCAGGACGATCTGGCACGCCCTGTCGGCATGGACGTGTGCCGAGACCGGTCAGCTCGATCAGGCCAGGTCCGCGCTGGAGGCGATCTCCATCGAAGGCCTGCAGCGGCTCGACCGCAACTTCGACTGGTGGGACGTCCTCGTCGCGGTGACGAATGCATCCTCCCTGACCGGCCAGACCGAGTGGGCGGAGTGCGTCCGGACGCTGATGCTGCCCTACGAGGAGCGCAATGCCACGATCGGGCAGGCGGCGTTCCTCGGAGCGGTGTCCCACCACCTCGGAGTGCTCTCCGCCGTGCTCGAGCGGTGGGAGGACGCAGTGGGGTACTTCGCCGTCGCCCTCGAGCGTCACCGGGCGATGAATGCCCGGCCGTTCGTTGCTCTGACCCAGCGGGCATACGCAGACGTGCTCGTCGCCAGGTCCGGGTCCGGTGACCAAGCCCTGGCGCGAGAGCTCGCCGAAGAGGCCACGAGAACAGCGTCGGAGATGGGCCTCAAGGCGGCGGCGCTGCGGTCCGATTGAGGTGCGCAGCGATACCCGGATAGACATCGCGCGCGGCGTCTCGCCCGATGAGACCGTCCAGGTGGGCGTAGTCGTCGAGCTCTGAGCAGGTGTAGAGCGAAGGGTCGTTGTGGGCTCGCAGCCACCTGAGGGTGTGATCGCTCCCCTGGGGTCGAAAGATGTAGTTGCGCTTCCCGATGACGAAATGGATCGGGATGGCGAGGCGCTCGGGATGAGCGAGGTAGACGTTCTCGCCCTTGTGGTCGACGGCTCGGCGCTGCCGCATGATCAGCGCAATCTGGTCGAAGGCCTCCAACTGACCAGCACCGAACAAGCTGTTCAGCGCCTGGTGGGTCTCCTCGTTGAGCTGGGCGTGGCGGTGTGTGCAGCCGTAGATGGCGCTGATCCAACGGCACACCGCCTGGCCGCAGCGTTCCTCGCGTGGGATGGGGGCCGCTCTGAGCAAGAGGTCGAGAAGGTAGTCGGGCACGCGCCGCTGCAGCTCGGGAGAGACCTGGCGCAGTCCCACGAGCTGGACGATTCGGCCCACGCGTACGGTGGCCTTGAAGAGATTGAACGCGGAGGTGACCGGCTGGGTGGTGAACTGCGAGCAAGCAGCCGACCGGACCCCGTCCATGCCGGCCAGCAGTGCCATGAGGAGCGTCGCCGAGCCCACGCAGTGGCCCACCGCCTGCACGGTGTCGGCACCCGTGACCCG